>JBAVUB010000042.1:0-9367 GCA_049696575.1 Acidobacteriaceae bacterium
GGGCGTCGTCCACCTGCACGGCAGAGCGCACGACAAGCGCCTCGGCGTCGGCCACGGCTTCAGGAAGGTTCTTGACCTGATCGTGCGTGAGAATTTGCCATCCCGGCTCGGCCTGGAATACAGCCAGCGTCGCCGGGGAGACTTTTTCCGCGAGGACGACTTTCATTTTTCCCTTTCGTGTTTGCTCGATGAGCCGCTCAGGCGTGAACCATCTCCGGCTCGCTGGTTTTGGCGGGCGTGGCCTGCCCGGTTCGCTCGGCGTAGACCTGCTGGGCGGCAGCGAGCGCCTTGCCGAAAGCAAAGCCCGGCAAATGGAGCGATGCAGCCGCGACCTGCTCCAGCGCAGCGATGATGGCAATGGTGTCCATGTAGTCGAAGAGGCCGATGTGGGCAATGCGGAAGATTTTGCCTTTCATCTCTCCCTGGCCGTTGGTGACAATGGCGGCAAAGCGCCGCTTCAATTCCTTGACGATCACGCCGGAGTCGATGCCGGCCGGCGACAGAACCGCGGTGGCTGCTGCTGAAGGAGCCGTAGGAGCGAAGAGCGGCAGCCCCAGAGCCTTCACGGCGGCGCGGGTCATGGCGGCGCAGGTTTCCGCATTGTCAATGAGCGCATCGCGGCCCGCTGCGAGATCGCCTCCACCCTGGGCAGCGATGTAATCGAGCGCAGCGCCGAGAGCAGCGATCAGAGCCACAGCCGGCGTGTAGGAGGACTCGCCCTTCTGCGCGTTCTTCCGCTCCTTGCGGAGATCGAAATAATAGCGCGGATTTTTTGAGGTTTCCGCCGCCTTCCAGGCGCGATCGCTCAGGCTGAGATAGGCGAGGCCGGGCGGAATCATGACGGCCTTCTGTGAGCCCCCGATGATGACGTCGACGCCCCAGCCCTCGACGTCAAGATGCGTGGTTCCGAGTCCGGTGATCGCGTCGACGATGAGCAGCGCATCGCTGCCGGAGGATTTGAGCAGCGCGGCAATGGCCTCGATGTCGTGCCGCACGCCGGTCGAAGATTCAGTGGCCTGCACGAAGACGGCGCGGGTTTCCGGACGCAGCGCCTGCCGGATCGCATCGAGGGAGAACGTCTCGCCATAGGGGACGCTGACCAGATCGACCCGGCATCCAAAGGCTTTGGCCAGGGATTCCCAGCGTTCGCCGAATTTGCCCGCAGAGAGAACCAACACGCAGTCGCCAGGCGAAGCGAGATTGGAGACAGAGGCTTCCATGGCGCCGGTGCCGGAGGAGGCCAGCAGAAGAACATCGTTCTTCGTCCCAACAAAGGTCTTCAGTTGGCCGAGCACCCGCTCGTAGAGGGCGCGGAACTCGGGCGTGCGGTGGTGAATGTCCGCGGCCGCCATGGCGAATTGGGCGGCCGGCAGCAGCGGGGTCGGACCAGGAGTGAACAAGCGAGTTTTACGAATCATGATGACGAATCCCTCAGGACAATTTTAGCGCCCCAACCGCATCGAAGTTAGTACCTATAATGGGGGATTCAGACGGTGGAGAGGCGCAGCAATGGATCTGGTAAAGCAAATCGATCACGATATGGTGGCCGCCATGAAGGCGCACGATGTGGAGCGCACAGCGACGCTGCGTATGGCGAAAGCGGCGCTCAAGAACCGGGAGATTGAGAAGCGCTCCGCGCTGACCGATGCGGAAGCGCAGCAGGTGTTCGGCACGATGATCAATCAGCGCAAGGATTCCATCGAACAGTTCACGAAGGGCAATCGCCCGGAGCTGGCGGCGAAGGAAGCCCGCGAGATCGTGATCATCGAGAGCTATCTGCCCAAAGCCGCCGGCGAAGAGGAAATGAAGAAGCTGGTGGAGGAAACACTGGCAGGCGGTAGCTTTGGACCTCGGGACATAGGTCCGGCGATGAAGGCGGTGCAGGTCCGGCTGCAAGAGGCCGGTGTCCGCGCCGACGGACGGCAGCTCAGCGAACTGGTGAAAGCGCGGCTCGGCCAATAGCTATTCCTGGTGCCTCCCCCATGACCGACGATGGAACAGCAATGAGTAGCATCGAGAGACGAGAATTCCTCCGCATCGCTGCAGTCGCTCCGGCAGCCGCTGAGGACCTGTGGGCGAGGGCCGGACAGGAGGCCAAACGCCGCCTGCTTTTCGTGGGAACGCAGACGGAATCCGGTAGCAGCCGCGGTATTTACGCTTATCACTGGGATTCCCTTGGCGGCGAGCTGCAGGCTGCCGGATTAGCCGCGGAGAGCGACAATCCCACGTTTCTCGCCATCGATCCTGACGCAAAATATCTGTACGCGGCGAATGAACTTGCGAGTTTTGAGGCGCAGGCCAGCGGCGCTGTGAGCGCCTTTGCAATCGATCACGCCGCCGCAAAGCTCAAGCCAATCAACCAGGTCCTTTCGCTGGGTGCGGGCACTTGTAACGTTTCCGTCGACCACCTCGGCCGAGCGGCCTTTTGCGCGAACTATAACGGAGGCAGCGCCACTTCCTTTGCGTTGAGTTACAACGGCCAGATCAGCGACCCGGTTTCGCATTTCCAGTACCAGGGCCACGGACCTAATCATGAACGCCAGGCGTCGCCGCACGCGCACCGGGTTACGCCTTCGCCGGACGATCGCTTCCTGCTGGTCAACGATCTGGGGTTGGACTGCATTCACATCTACAACCTCAACGCCGCGAGTGCGAAGCTCACGCCCAATGACCCGCCGCAATGGAATGCAACCCCTGGCTCCGGCCCGCGCGCGCTGCGATTCCATCCCAACGGGCGGTTCGCCTTCTGCGTTCACGAAATGGTTTCGCAGGTTGAAGTGCTGGGATGGAACGCGGAAAAAGGGACCTTGCACTCGCTGCAGAAGATCAGTCTGCTCCCGGAGAACTATCACGGACCCACGCGGGGAGCGGACATCGTCTTTACCCGCGACGGGCACTTTGCCTACGCGGCCAATCGCGAATACGACTGCCTGGTGAGTTTCGCGGTCAATCCAAAGGACGGCAAACTGACCCTGCTGGCGCGCAGTTCCTGCGGCGGAAAGATTCCGCGTCATTTGGCGCTCGATCCCACCGAGCGATGGGTGCTGGTCGCGAACGAGCAAACGGATGCAATCTCTGTCCTGGCGAGAGATTCAAAGACCGGCAAGGTCGCCGAGACGGGAAAGAATTTCCCAATTTCGAAACCGCAGTGCCTGGTGTTCGCCTAATTCACGGGGTCAGGACGCGCTCGTTTTTCACTCGTCGTATGCTCGATTGAAGCTCACCTCAGCCTGGCTATCCGGCAGGCTTCGAGGCGATCACCGCGTCCAGTTCGGCGATGCGGTCGCGGAGCGCTGAGAGGTCATCCGTAGTCAGCGGCTCGGGCGACTCGAGCAGATGTTCTACTGAGGCGGCAATCTCGCTGCCCTGGGGCAATCCAAAGACGCCCAATACGCCGGAGAGCTTATGTGCTGCTTCGCGGCCGGCGGCGCGGGCTTCCTCGTCGGCGGGGTTTTGGGCCAGCGTGTCGCAGGCGGAGCGCAGGAGGTTCATTCGCTCGAGGACCGTCGGCCGGCTGGTACGCCATAACTCTGACAACCGGGCCGCGATCTTCGCGGCAGCGTCTTCGCTCATATTTCCTGCCAGCCGAGGGTTGCTGCGATTTCCTGGGCCAGCACCAGCGGATCGAAGGGCTTGAACATCACTTTGACGACGCCAAGATCGGAGAAGCGCTTCTGGTCAGCGACCTGCACTTTGGCGGTGAGCAGAATTACGGGAATGTCGGCGGTTTCGGGCATGGAGCGCAGCTCGCGGAAGGTTGTAGGTCCATCCATGCCGGGCATCATGACGTCCAGCAGAATCGCATCGGGGCGGTTTTCGCGCGCCTTGATGATTCCGGCGGCGCCCGATGCGGCGACAAGAACATCCCAGCCCGCCACGGTTTCGAGGCTGAGAGCGGCAACTTCCCGAATATCCTCCTCGTCGTCGATGATCAGAACGCGTCGTGACATGGGTCAACTCAATTCTCGGACAGGCAACTACTACTTCGACCTTCTCTGTTTGACTTCGTTTGATCACAACCTCTGCCTAACTTGGTTTGACCAAAAACTTCTGCTTCACTTCCTTTACCCCAGTTTTTGCTCGAACTGGCTTTGCGTGGCCTCCTCGGCTAAGGAGGATATGGAAGCGCGCTCGGGCAGGAAGAAACGGAAGCTCGCGCCTCGGGTTCCGTTTTGCTCCGCCCAGATGCGGCCTCCGTGCTGATGCACGATGGTGCGGCAGATCGCCAGGCCGAGCCCGGTGCCGCCTTTCTGCCGCGAATCCGAAGCGTCGACCTGCTGGAAGCGGTCGAAGATGCTTTCCAGCTTGTCAGCGGGAACGCCACGGCCCTCGTCGACGACGCTGACCGTGACGCCATCCGCGGCGCGCACCGTCGAGATGCGCACCGTGGAACGAGGCGGCGAAAACTTGATAGCGTTGCTCAGCAGGTTGGTCATCACCTGCAGCAGCCGGTCCGAGTCCGCCTCAATGTAAACGGACATGGGATCGCTCGCGAGGTGGACATCCTCGGCCTCGGCCATCGGCTGCATGGCCTCGATTGCCTGGCGTACAAGTTCTTCCAGAGCGATGCGCCGGAAAGCCAGAGGAGCGCGGCCCGAGGTCATTCTTTCCAGGTCAAGAATGTCGTTGATCAGGCGCACCAGGCGATCCGAATTGGCGACAGCAATGCGCAACAGGCTGGTGGCCTTCTCGCTCACCTCACCCAGCAAGCCTGCGGAAAGCAGCCCAAGCGCGCCGCGGATCGACGTCAGCGGCGTGCGCAGCTCGTGGCTGACCGTCGAGATGAACTCATCCTTCATGTGGTCGAGCGCGTACCGCTGGCTGATGTCGCGGAAGCTGAGCACGCTGCCCACTGGCTCACCTTCTTCGACCATCGGCATGAGCGAAAATTCGACCGGAAAGCTCTTGCCGTTGCCGCGGAAATAAACATCCTGGCCGGAAGCGCCTTCGGCGGTCTGGAAAGCTCTGCGCGTAAGGCAGCTCGAATCGCAGCCGGCGGCAGCGGGGTGAAGCAGTTCATGCACTCTGCATCCGATCAGCTCAGACTCGTTGCGTTCCATCATGCGGGCCGCCGCCGGATTGGCGAAAGCGATCCGGTTGGTGGAATCCACGCCGATGATGCCGTCAGCGACGGAATTCAGGATGACGGCCTTCTGCCGGTCCAGCTCGCGAACCCGCACCTCCTGGCCTGCGCGCGCCATGAATTGCCCCACTGAGCCGCAAACGGTCTCAACGGTGGCCATCAGGTCCGGGTCCTCGCGCATGAACTGACGCGAGAAGCACTCGACGACTGCAATCACCTGATTGCCGACCCGCACCGGAACGGCCCATCCGGAAACGTATCCATTGAGCCGCGCGGCGGTTCTGCGCAGGAACGCCGGACTCTGCCGCAGATCGGCGATCCAGCACGGCTTGCCGAGCGACCAAACCATCCCCGGAAGCCCCTGGCCGCGCGACAGAACCGACGACTGCGTCTCGTGATAAAAATCTTCGCTGGAACGCCCTTTGGCGTACCAGGCGATGCGCGGGCGAATGGAACGCTGCGTATCTTCGACGGTCCACAGCGCGGCGAACTCACACGAGAACGTCCCGCACAGCGCTTCCAGCACGCGGGTGAGCCCTTCGTCCATCGAAGTGGTTTCGCCGATGATCTGGCTCACCACCAGCTGGATCCGCAAGCGGCGCTCGCGCCGGTTCTGCTGCGTGACGTCCCTGAAAATGCAGCGAACAGAAACCGGCCCCGACTCCTCGCTGCGGCAACTCAGGCTGGCTTCCACCTCGACGTTCTCGCCGCTCGAGTTCTGCAGGCGCAGGGAATGATTCTCCACGCGCACACCGTGCAGCGCCTTGTGAAACAGCGCGGCGGCCTCTGCCTGCACTTCCGGCGGAAACGGCGACTCGAACCCGATGAGCGATTCGAACTGCGACGAATCCATGCCGAACAAGCCTTGCCACGACGGATTCACGTAGAGGTACCGCCCACGCGGGCTGAGCGTCGCAATCATCTCCGCGGAATTATCGAACAGGTCGCGGTAGCGCTCCTCGCTTTCGCGCAGCGCATGCTCGGCGCGGCGTGTCGCACTCAGATCGACGGCGATCGATACCAGCCCCTCCACAGTTCCCGCCGACGAACGCACGGCGGAAAGGTAGACCATGGCCGGAAACGTGCTGCCATCTCTGCGCCGGTAGCGCATTTCGAATCCCCGAACGCGGCTGGCGGGAAAAGTAGCCACGTAGCGGACATAAGGAAGAAGGGGCGTTGCGGTATCGGTCGGAACTTCAGGGTGGGTTCTGAAGGCCGGCATCGAAGCAGCCAGCTGCTCACCGACTCGGGCCATTTCGCTCTCGGGAAACATCTCCCATGCGGTGAGTTTTCCGACAGCTTCGTTGGTGCGATACCCCAGCATGCGTTCGGCTGCCGGGTTGAACAGATTGATGTGACCGCTCAGGTCACAGGCGATCATCATCGGTCCGGCGGAATCGAGGATGCTGCGATGCAGCCGGGCAACCCGCTGGAGCTGGCGTTCTCCCTGGCGCTCACGCAGCGCGGAGCGGAAACTCGAAAGGGCGATGGCGACCAGAAGCGCTTGCGCCAGCGTCCAGAAAGCGGCGAACCAGAAAATCCACGGGCGACTCTGCGTCGGCGGACTACCGTAGCGAGCCAGAACGACAGCCCCGGCAAGGGAAAATGCCAGGGCGATCACGAAGGCTCGTGTAACAGTCCGGGTGTGGTTGGATTGGGTCACAACTCGAGTCCACAAGTCGGGAATGGGCTTCCCTTAACGCTACAAAGGGTTTCCGGCTCAGTATAGGGGAACGCTGAAGGGTTCCGACAGCAAAATCCACAGCGCATCAGGGCAACAATGGCACTTTGGTGTTAGCCCTCGGAAAGAGTCGTGCGTAGCCGAACAAAGAGGCCAGCGACTGCTACAAATCAAACGGTGACTGGGTCGAGGATGCGGCTCCAGCGGCGCTCCCGGCGTCCGGCGTAGGCCTTCTTATGCCAGGCGTACCCAGCGATCAGCGGCAGCGCCAGGGTGGCTTCGCTGTAGACCATCTGCTCGAACGTGGTATCCACCTTGCCCCAGGAGCTGGCTTCCTTCAGGGTGCTCGAGGAAAGGGCTCCGTCTCGGACGTCGGCCACCGTGATCTGGATGGCGTATTTGTGCATCGGCGCTTCGTTGCCGAGAATGTCGGCGGCCACGACGATGTCCTGGGCGAAATTCTTGGGAACGCCGCCGCCGATCATCAGCAGGCCGGTGGTCGGATTGGCGATCTTCAGCTGGGTGAGCTCGTAGAAGTCCTTGGCCGAGTCGAGCGAAACTTTCGGCTTGTCCTGGCGCTTGTGCTGGTGGGCGACAAGACCGAAGCCGGCGGAGCAGTCGCTGAAAGCCGGGCAGAAGATGGGCACGTCCTTCTGGTACGCCGAGTAGACGATGGAGTCGACGCTGCCCTTTTCCGGGGTTTTGCCGTTCTGCTCGAGCCAGGCGCCCATGGCGCGGATGAATTCCCGCGAGCTGTGCGGGCGCGGCGGCAGCGAGTCGGCGACCTTCTCCGTGGTTTCGTCGCAGTGGCGGAGCTCTTCCTCATCGATCAGCGTGTCGTAGATGCGGTCGATCATCAGCTCACGGAGTTCGCCGTCCTGCGTGCCCGATTTGTACAACTCGTCGGCAATGTAGTGCTTGAAGCCGAGCGCTTCGAAAAAGTCCTGATCGACGATGTTGGCCCCGGTCGAGACCACGGCGTCGACCATGTTGTTGCGGATCAGGTCGACGAAAATCTGCTTGAGGCCGGCGGAGATGAGCGAGCCGGCTAGGCAGAGGATGACGCCGCAATCCTGGTCGCGGAGCATGCGCTCGTAGATCGAGGCAGCCCGGGCAAGGTCACGGGAACTGTAGGCCATGGAGTGCATGGCGTCGACCAGAGCGACAACGTCGTGCTGCTTGATGTCGATGTGGCGGATGGGATGGGTCAGGAACTCTTTTTTCGATGGCATAACGAGTATCAGGATAGCAGCGCAAAACGGTCCTGATGGTTCAGGCCATGTGAATTGAAAAAGTGCACAGCAGACAGGGCAAGAGGCTCCTTTGAAGGCCTCGTCCTTACCAGATCACCGGAACCATTCCCGACTTCCTGATGTGCTGGTCGCGCGTGACCAGTTCGATCCCCTCCACCAGCGCCGTCGCCCCAATCAATCGGTCCTGAGGATCTTTCGGATACGAATCGGGGAAACTGACCGCCCGCGCCGCGATCTCCGCCGTGATGGGAAGCACGGTCATTTTTCGAGCGCACTGCCGGACGAAGGATTCCACGCTCAGCGTGGTTTCGACTCGCCCCTTTTCGCCCAGCCAGGCCAGTTCCAGAAGAGAGATTCCCGCAATCGCCAGTCCGCCCTCATCGCGCGCCGCGCGGATCGCTTCCCTGGCGCGTTTCGACAGCCGGTCCGGCTCAAAAGCAAGCCAGACCACGATGTGCGTGTCGAGAAGAATCATTCCCGCAGATTCCAGTCCGAGACCGGAATCGTGTTCTCGATGTCCCCAGCGATGCGGCCCTTTCCTTTGAGAAAGCCGAAGATTTCGTCCTCATCCTGCTCAACAGAGACGATCTGAACCACCGGTTTCCCGTGCTTGGTGACCACCACCGGCCGGCCCGTTGCGGCCACCTGATCCATCACCGCGAGGCACTGCGATTTGAATTGAGCAGCCGGAATCTTCTGCACGAGACACCCCTCACCGATATGACCACAATAATATGACCACTTCACAAAAGCAAGACAGACCGCTGAAGATCGACTGCGGCCCGCGAAACCAAAAACAAGGGATGAGGGCCTTATGGGGTGGAACATCCCTCGCCATGACCACATCGACCATCGTTTTCTCTTTGTGCTGAGCTAGGATCAAGAAAGCGATGGCCCTCAACCCCCAGATACTGAGGTGGGCACGCGAGACTGCAGGCCTCTCGCTCGAGGAGGCTGCGCGCGCGCTCGCGTTCAGCGGTACCCGGGAACGCACAGCAGCGGACCGCCTCAAAGCAATGGAGGAAGGACAAGAGGAGCCGTCGCGGAGCGTTCTCCTTAAAATGGCGCAGGCATACCACCGCTCTTTACTCGTTTTTTATCTCAGCGAGCGTCCACGGACAGGCGATAGAGGCCAGGACTTTCGTAGGGCTCCAGGTGCAGCGGCCCCGGAGTATGACCCGACACTTGACGCGCTCATCCGTGACATTCGCGGACGGCAGGGTATCGTCAAGGATTTGCTTGAGCAGACCGAAGCCGCAAAGGTTGATTACGTCGCATCCGTGAAGATGGACCTACCAGCCGAGGATCTGGCGCGGCGGATAACAGACTGGCTTGACCTATCACTCGCCC
>JBAVUB010000043.1:0-15837 GCA_049696575.1 Acidobacteriaceae bacterium
GGGTGAGCGATGCAAGCCGCTGCCGCAGCGCCGCCACGTCCGCCGCCTGCTGGCGCCGGCCCCGGTCCTGTTCCAGTGCCAGTTGCACGGAATCGAGCAGATCCTGGTCGCGAAAGGGCTTGGAAAGAAACTCCACAGCTCCCCCTTTCATGGCCCGCACGGCGATCGGAATGTCGCCATGCGACGTGATGAAAATCACCGGAATGCGATCGCCCAGTGCCGCCAGTTCGCTCTGGAACGCAAGTCCGCTCATGCCCGGTAATCTCACGTCGAGGATCAGGCAGCTGGGAACGTCGGGTCGCGATGCAGCCAGGAATTCTTTCGCTGACTCCAGCAGTTCCACTCGGGGACCCACCGATTCCACAAGGCGCTTGATCGCCCGGCGTACCGAGGGATCGTCGTCGATAACGAAAACCGTGGGGCGGATGTCAGTCAGGAGAACTCTCCGCTCCGGTTGGAAAGATGAATTCAAAGTGAGCGCCCGAGGAAGTCGCCACGTTGGACAAACGTCCGCCATGCGACTCGATGATGGAGCGGCTGATCGACAGGCCCAGACCCATGCCCTCCGCCTTGGTTGTGAAGAAAGGCTCGAAAAGCCGTTCCACCGCTCGTGGATCGAGCCCGGGTCCCGAATCTCTCACTTCGAGCACTATCCCCTCCGCACCCCGGCGCGTTCGGATCAGAAGCTCCCGGTGCGCTGGCGCCGCTCGCAGGGATTCAATACTATTCATAACCACGTTGATCACGGCCTGTTGCAACTGTACCCGGTCGCCAGGGATGCGAACCAGATCCTCAGCAAGCTCCAGTTTAAGATTAATTCTGTTCTGCTCTGTTTCGCCCCCCGCCAATCGGACGACCTCCCGGACAACATCGTTCAAGTCCAGGGGGACCGTCTCGGAAGATCCCTTCATCAGCAGTGCGCGGATTCGCGAAATGATCGAATTCGTGCGATTGCCGTCTTCGATAATCTCCTGAATGGCGTCACGCACCTCCTGCAGGTTCGGAGTTGCGCCAGCGAGTTGGCGCAGGCAATAGTTGGCATTCGTCATGATCGCAGCCAGCGGTTGCTTGATCTCATGAGCGATCGACGCGGTCAGTTCGCCCATCACCGTCTGCCGCGTCACCTGCGCTAATTCCAGCTTCGCCTCCGCCACAGCCAGCTGAAATCTCCGCGTATCGAATCGCCGATTCAGGAGACAGCACACGATGGTTACCGCAAGCAGAAGCAGGATAACGGCGGCGATCCCGATGGAACCGAGAGTCGATACATAGACCGTGTGGGCCAGATCGACCGGGGCGGAGGAGGCGGTGTAGGTTGCGGAGGCCATGCCGGTGTAGTGCATGCCGGCGATGGCTGTGCCCATCAGGATTGCGCCGCCCAGCCTCTTCCATGCTCTCTGCTCCGGTTCTGTCCGGAATTTACAGCCGAGCCACAGGCCGCCCACGGCAAACACAATGCCGAGCAGCACGGAGGCGGCGACGATAACCGGGTTGAAATGGGTGGCCGCCGCCATGCGCATCGCCCACATGCCCATGTAATGCAGGGCGGATACGCCGCAACCCAGAATGATGCCGCCGATCACCACATGCGGCATTCCCATGCTGTCTCGTTTGACAATATAAAGGGCCGCGGCCGACGCGAAGATCGCGATCACCCATGCGGCGAGCACGGTGGGCCAGTGGTAGAAGACGGTTACCGGTAAATGGAAAGCGAGCATTCCCACGAAGTGCATCGCCCAGATGCCGCTTCCCAGGGAGATGGCTCCGCAGGCCAGCCAGACGGCTCGCGCGCTGCCGCGCGCTGCCCGGACTCTTCCTGCAAGGTCGAGGGCAGCGTAGGAAGCGGCAACCGCGATGATGACCGAGAGGACGACCTCGGCGGGGTCGTAGGAGTACGGCGTTACCGCCTGTGAAGGATCCATAAGCACCTTCCATCCAGGCCGATTCAGATTCACTACGAGCCAACGTCCAGCAAAGGTGATCGTACGATGCGCCGTTGGAGGGACCCCAGTCAACCCATCCTTTGGCGAATTCCGCTTCGCACGCCTCCCCACCCTGGAGCAGCAGGACACGATCGACGTCACCCGCTCCCTCTCACCCAGGCCTGCGGACGCTTTTCCGGTCCGGGAAAGTTCGCGCCTCAGAACCTCCATCCCACCGCCAAACAGAGTCACAATAAAGTCATACCCGCAGCGGGAATCCAGACGCGGCAGGTGCAGCCACGGAGAATACGGTAAAATAAGGAGATTCGACGGAAAGGTCCTGGAACAGCAGTCATGCCCAAAGAGAAAATTCATCCCGATTATCACGAGATTCGCGTCGTCTGCGCCTGCGGCAACAACTTCACCACCCGCTCCACGCATAAAGGCGATATCCACGCGGAAATCTGCTCCAACTGCCACCCGTTTTTCACCGGCAAGCAAAAGCTGGTCGACACCGCGGGCCGCGTCGAGCGCTTCCGCCGCAAGTACGCCAAAACCGAAGCCAAACCGGAGCCAGCCGCCGCCGCGAAGTAGATTTCCAGCGGCTTGAAAGCACAAGGCCTCCGCCGCGGCGGGGGCCTTTTAACAAGTAGCAGTGGCGGAATTGCTCCCGATGCTCGAAGCTTTCCAACATCGCGCGCTTCAGATGGGTGACGCAATGAAGCTGCTTGAGAACGATCTGGCCAACTACGCATCGGCCGTTGCTTTACTTGCGGTACATTCCGCGATTGCCTGGAACGATACTGTCCAGATCCGATTGACAGGGAAGCGGGTGAGGTATCAGAACCACAAGCAAACGGCGGATCACACACGACGGATCTGTGGCTCTCACGGCATCGATGTGAGTGGCCTCCGTCATTTCGAAGCTCTCCTTGGTAGCAAGAACGCAGTCGCTTATGACGAAACCCTGATCCTCGAACCTGCGGCTGACAAAGCTCGAACCCACGCGCTCCGCTTCGAAACCTGGGCGTTGAGAATCCTCGGAGGACAATAATGCCATCGACACTTCGCAAATCGTCCATCACGCCGCGCCAACGCGAAGGCCGCGCGATTAACGCTGTCGCCGATTTGCTGAGACGGACCTTGAGGGTACCGAACATCTATCTTGAACCGCCATCCTCGGTCATCGCAGCGGACGTGCTTGCGGTGGATAGCGGCGGTGCGGGCGACTTGCACGCTGTCGAGATCAAGCTCCAAAAAGACCTGGCACCAGAAGGTCTGCGAGGACGTCCCTCGAATCCGAGGGAACTCAATCGGGTCTACGGAGAATGGTATCCAAAGTATCGGCAGAAGCTGGCGGCTATTCATCGCCAGTTGATGGCGATGCCGGCTCACTATCGGTACCTTGCGATTCCTTCGGAGAATTTCGATTTGGCTTTTGGAGAACTGGGGCACCTTGGATTGTTTCCTCCGGATGGAATTGGACGCCTCGGCGTCATCACCATCAAGGACAATAAGGATGGATCTCCCACTGCCGAAATGGCTATCATCCCGGAGCGGTTTCGGATGGATCCAGCGAAGCTCAGAATCCTCGAAACCAAAATCCTGGCGAAGAGTCGCCCCGACATTGAAGTTCGTATTTAGATGAAGAAGCACTGGGACAACCCGCTCGAGCACACCATGCCCCCGGATACGAGTCCGTCCACCCGTGTCCCCGCATCGCTCCAGATCGGCAGCGTCACCGTCGCGCCCGCCACCGTCCTCGCGCCCATGGCCGGAGTCACCGACACCGTCTTCCGCCGCTTCATCCGCAACGCCAGCGTCTTTTCCCATACCACGGAACCGGGTGCCCCACATCTCGCACCTGAGATGTGGGATCGTGCCGCCGTCGAAGCCGAAACAACCAACCAGCAATCCGGCTGCGGCCTCATCATGACCGAGTTCACCTCCGCCGACGGCCTCGCCCGCATGCGCGAATCCAAACGCAAGCGCTACCTCACCTTCTACGATGACGAACACCCCATCTCCGCCCAGCTCTTCGGCTCCAACCCCGCCACCCTCGCCGACGCCGCCCGCATCGTCGAGCAGACCGGCTTCGACATGGTCGACCTCAATCTCGGCTGCCCCGCCAAACGCGTCGTCTCCTGCAATGGAGGCAGCGGCCTCCTCCGCGATCTGCCCCTCATCGCCACCATCTTCAAATCTGTGCGCGCCGCGGTTACAATTCCGTTCACCGTCAAGTTCCGCCTCGGCTGGAACGACAACCACATCGTCTGCGTCCCCCTCGCTAAACTCGCTGAAGACTCCGGCCTCAACGCCGTCGCCATCCACGCCCGCACCCGCGAGCAGGGCTACGCCGGCCAGGCCCGCTGGGAACACATCGCCGAAGTCAAAGCCGCCATCCGCATCCCCGTCATCGGCAATGGAGACGTCCGCACCCCCGAAGACGCCTGCGCCCTCATCGCCAAAACCGGCTGCGACGCCGTCATGATCGGCCGCGCCGCGCCCGCCAATCCCTGGATTTTCCGCCAGATTGCCCAGTACACCGCGACCGGCCGCTACGACCTGCCCACTGAGCAGGATCGCTACCGCATGATCCGCACCTACTTCGCCATGCTCCTCACCGAACTCACTCCGGACACCTCCCGCTCGCCCGCAGCCGAAGCTGCCGGCAAGATGAAGCAGTTCGCCTCGTGGTTCACCCACGGAGTCCGCGGCGGCGCCGGCCTCCGCAAATCCATCTACGAAGCCAAATCCGGAGCCGCCATCCTCGAAGCCGTCGACCGCTTCTTCTCGAGCGAAGGGCAGCCCGACGATGTCATCCTGAGCGAAGGCGCAGCCGAAGCGAAGGACCTCGCGTTTTCAAACCTTCCCTCTCTCGTCGCACCCGAATAGAATCGAGCCTGGCAATGAGCGCCGACCGAACCATCCGCAAGTTCTCGAGTCACGAAGAACAACGAGCAGAGACGTATCGCTACTGGCGCAGCCGGTCCGCCGGCGAGCGCCTCGCCGCGGTTTGGGATGCGACTCTCGCCGCCTGGTCCGTCAAAGGCTATCGCTACGATGCTTCCCAACGATCTGAGAGAACTCTTACTCGCATTCAACGCACACGGGGTTGAGTATCTTCTTGTCGGCGGCTATGCGGTTGGAGTCCATGCCGAGCCGCGAGCGACAAAAGACCTTGACATCTTTGTGCGTCCGGAACGGTCCAACAGCGAAATCGTGTATCGCGCCCTTGCTGCCTACGGAGCGCCGCTGGCTGGCGTTACGCCCAAAGACTTTTGCAACGATCCCAACTCCGTCTTCCAAATTGGTCAGCCCCCGCTTCGCATCGACATCCTGCAGCAAATCGATGGAGTGACCTTCGACGAGGCTTGGCCGAAACGGATCGAAGCCCTCATCGATGACATTCCGGTTCACGTGATCTCCGCCGAACACCTCATCCGCAACAAGGTTGCCGCAGGCCGCCTTCGGGATCTTGCCGATGCTGAGGCGGTCCGCGAAGCAACTCGGGAAAAATAACAGCGCTCTGTCCTCTCAATTCTGATCGCTGCCAAACGCTTCGTCGATGAAGATGGCCTCAATCGTGGTCCCAAACAACCGCGCCACCCTGAACGCCAGCGGCAAACTCGGATCGAACTTCCCCGTCTCGATCGCGTTCACCGATTGACGAGACACCTCGAGCCTCTTCGCCAAATCCCCCTGCGACCACTCCCGTTCCGCCCGCAACACCCGCAGCCGGTTTTTCATCACCGGTACCTCAGCCACACCACCGGAAACGCCACCAGCACAAAAATCCAGAACAGCGGATACACCCAGATCAAATCCAGGTGCGGCACGTGGACGAGGTCTTCCAGATTCCCCCACACCGTCGTCAGCGACAGTGTCAGCGCAATCCCACCCAGCAGCGCCTGGATATATAGGTTGCGCTGAAACTCATCCTTCTCCTCCACCAGATAAGCCCCCGTCACCAACAGAGCCAGCACAATCGGCGCCGCCGGCAGCGTCGCCAGCAAATACGCCGGCACCCCCGTCACATGCCCGTGCCGAATCCCCAAAGACGCCGCCGCCGAAAGCACCACGCAAAACAGCGCCGCCCAAAACATCCGCCTCACATACCGCCCCTGCGCCGGATTCGAAATGCACCAAAACGACATCATGGTCAAGCCTCCTTGCCAATAAGACAAGAACACTTTACATGACTGGGCATTGAATGTCAAGTATCGTTGACAGGTCCGGGTTTGGAAGCAGGTCGATCGCCACTTAGCCCCGGAAGGTTGGTCGAGGCAGGAACCTACCGAACCACCTCATCCAGCCGCACATCGTGCACCGGCACTTCGGCCTGGACGCTCCACGTCTTCTCCACCAGCGCCAACGCCTCTTCCGGATTGCGCACTACCTGGATCAGCCGGCGATTCTCCGGCACGATGAATCCTTCAGCCACTATGTGATCCAGAAACCGGAGCAGCCCATCGAAAAAGCCGCCCACATTCACCACCACGCACGGCTTCGAGTGAATCCGCAACTGAGCCCACGTCACCACCTCGATGAACTCGTCGAGCGTTCCGTAGCCGCCAGGCAGCGCCACAAAAGCATCGGCCCGCGACGCCAGCAGAGCCTTGCGCTCATGCATCGTCCGCACCACGTGCAGTTCTGTCAGTCCTTTGTGATCGATCTCGCGCTCTCGAATCACATCCGGAATCACGCCAACGACCGCGCCGTGCGCAGCCAGCGCTGCATCGGCGAGTGCGCCCATCGCGCCCACCGTCGCGCCGCCATACAGCAGCCCATAGCCGCGCGCCGCAATCAATCGGCCCAGCTCTTGCGCAGCTTGCAGATAGATCGGAGAAGCGCCCGCAGCCGAAGCGCAAAACACGCACACCCATTTTTCAGGAGCCAGTTGCGCAGACATCAATGCGAGTCTATCGCGCTGGAATCAGGAAATCCGCAGCAAACTACCGCGTCACCACATCGCCGGCCACGCGGTTGTACTCGGCTTCCGAAACAACGCCCTTCCGCACCAGGTCGTGCGGCGTCCCATACGGCCGATTGTCTTCGATCCGCCGCGCCGTCGCCGCCGTCACGCCCGGCAGCCCTTCCAGATCGGCTCGGCTCGCCGAATTCAGATCCACGCCGCCGCCTTTGCCATTATGCAGTCCGGCCTTCACGCCTCTCGCAACGTCATTCGCCTCGCGCTTCGCATTCGCACCGGCCACACGGGCATCGGCTGCAGCCTTGTCCGCCGCTCTTTTGGCATTCTCGGTGGCCTGCTGTGCCTGCTGCTGGATTTGCCGGTCCGATTCCGGCCTCCCACTCGCATTGCAGGATGCCACCCACAGCAGCGCCGCACAAAGTCCCACGGCGGCCGCCAACCGCAGGGTCAGGTCTGAAAGCGTCACTTTCCGCATCGTCGTTCGCCTCGCACTTGTATGGAATCCTTTGATTCCGAGAGGGTTGTCAAGTGGTAACGGCAATGTCGAAAAATTTCCCTGTTCAACCCTATGCGAACAGCGCTAACATCCTTCACCGGGACGGCCCCTCCTGCCTTCCGGGCCTGGGTTCAGGGTTTCGGACCAGGTTTCCAGACGGCATAAGGAGCCGGCTTCAACCGTTGAGAGGTTTCGGCCCACCGGTCGACCCTCGGTTGCAGCCGGTCCGCACGCCAGACTGGCTGCACACCCGTCGTCCGGCCCGTACTCGCAGCGGAATTTATTCCCCCCGAGGCGCTTATGAGCTCTGTCATGAGCTTCATGCCCGTTGTTTGGATCGTTTGGGCTGCAGTGATCACCTTCCTGTTGGTCCTGCTTGTTTATCGCTCCAACCTGACTCGCTACGAAGAAGACCAGATTTTCCTCGACGAATCCGCGAATCACCAGAAGAAAGAGCAGGAGGAACTCCTGGCGAAGGTCAACAAAATCCAGCCCTTGATCCGGATTGTCACCGGCGCAACCTGCGCCCTGACGGTTGGCATCCTGGGTGTATACGTTTGGGACGCGTTGCAGCACCTGATGTAAAGCCGCGGTCGGTCGCACAACTTTATTCTCCTGCAGGGCCGGACTTCGCCGAATATCCGGCTCGCGCAGAGGCTATCCGAATTTCTGCCCTCGAATCCGCTGTTCGTCGTCTCTCTCATTCTTTAAGGAAGAAAATGAAAAGCTGTCAGACAATCTCGGTCTGCCTCGTCGCTGGGTTGTGTCTCATCGGTCTCGCTGTCGCTCAGAATTCCACGGCGCCAGCTCCGTCCGCTTACGACTCGGTCGACCCCTTCATCGGCACGGCTGGCGGCGGCAACACCTTTCCGGGAGCAACGCTGCCCTTCGGCATGATCCAGTGGAGTCCCGACACCGGTTCCGACGCCTGGTACGACTACAGCAAAAAGAGCATCTACGGTTTCTCCCTCACCCACATCAGCGGCGCCGGCTGCCCACTTTATGGAGATATCCCCGTCCTTCCCTGGACCGGCGACCTAACCGTCAGCCCGCACCAGAATCGCGACCTCTACACGCAGCCTTTCGACCACGCGCACGAAATCGCGCATCCCGGCTACTACGCCGTCACCCTCGCCAACGGCATCGAGGTTGAACTCACCGTCACCGACCGCGCCGGCATCGCCCGCTTCCGCTTTACCCAGGGATCACCTGCTCGCATTCTCATCAACGCCGGAGGCAGCGCCAACTCCATCATCATCGACAAGAAACCCGACGATCCGGCCCGTTCCCACGACGGCTACGTCATCCGCATCACCGGCAATAACGCCATCGACGGCGAAGCTCGTGCGGGAGCCTTCTGCAATTCGCCCACGCGCTACACGCTTTATTTCGCCGCCCAGTTCGAGCAGCCCTTCGTCCGGACCGCCATGTGGAAAGACGACACCATCGATCCTTCGGCCCGCGTCGAAGAAGCCCATCACGCCGGAGCATGGCTCGACTTCGGCAACCAGCGCGAGGTCACGATGAAGGTCGGCCTCTCCTTCGTCAGCGCCGACAACGCACGCGCCAACCTTGCTCTCGAAATTCCCGCCTGGGATTTCGGCATCGTCCATCACAACGCCGAGCGTGAATGGTCCCGACTCCTCGACCGCATCGACGTCCACGGCGGCACGCCCCAGCAGCGCACCATCTTCTATACCGGCCTCTACCACATGCTGCTCTCGCCGAACCTCTTCAATGACGACAACGGCGATTACATCGGCTTCGACGGCCAGGTCCGCCGCATCAGCCGCTTCTGCATCGGTCTGCCCTGTAATTCTGCCCAGTATGCCAACTTCTCCGACTGGGACATCTATCGCGACGTCATCCAGCTGCAAGCGCTCCTCGAGCCCGAGCGTGTCTCCGATATGGGGCAGTCCCTCGTCAACGACGCCGACCAATCCGGCTGGCTGCCGCGCTGGCCCGCCGCCAACGATGTCACCTACGTGATGGGTGGCGACTCGCCCACCGTTCTCCTCGCCGACGCGTATGCCTTCGGCGCCCGCGGCTTCGGCTTTCATGCCGCGCTCCGGCACATGCTCAAAGCGGCCACGCAGCCGGGCATGGGCCCTCACAACCAATCCGAGCGCCCCTTTCTCGCGGACGAGCTCAAACTCGGCTACATTCCGGTCGGCGCCGACTCCATCGACGTTTCACGCACGCTCGAGTATGCGAGCGACGACTTTGCCGTCGCACAACTCGCCAACGCTCTCGGCGACACGGCTAGCTACGATACGCTCACAAAGCAAGCAGGGAACTGGCAGAACCTCTTCGACCCCGAGACGAAATGGATCCGCCCGCGCAACGCCGACGGTTCCTGGCTCGTCGGCTTCGACGCCGATCGCTCGCTGCCGAGAGCGCCCAACGCTCCGGCGTGGGTAGGTCCCATCGGCTACGAAGAAGGAAATGCCTGGCAGTACTCCTTCATGGTCCCCTTCGACTATCCGCGTCTCGTCGCTGCCATGGGTGGCAGCGCAGCTGTGGTCCCGCGCCTCGACAAGTTCTTCTCGAAGCTCATCTGCTGGAACGAGCCCTGCTTCAACATGGCTAACGAGCCCGACTTCGTCACGCCCTACGTCTACGAATACACCGCTGCACCCTGGAAAACCGGCGAGGTCATCACCCGCATCGAGCAGCAAACCTTCTCGACTAAACCGGACGGCATCCCCGGCAACGACGATCTCGGCGCCACCTCCGGCGTTTATGTCTGGAACGCTCTCGGCCTTTATCCCGGAGTTCCCGGTGTCGGCGGATTTTTCCTCGGCACGCCGATGTTCCCCGAAGCCACCGTCCACATCGGCAGTATTTTTGGCGGCCAGAACCGCGCCCTCGTGATCACCTCGGAAGGTTCAGGCCCCTACGTCACCGCCATCACCCTCAACGGCCAGCCGTACAAACAACTCTGGCTCCCGCTCGACAAAATCGCACACCACGCCACCACAACGCTGCACTTCACCCTGCAGTCCACCGAACCCGTATCGACGAATCTCCAGCCGCCACCAACTTTCCGGCCGTAATGCCCGGGGAAAACTCGCCCGCCGTTGGCCGTTGTGGGTGGCAGCTTCTCTGGTCTTTTTCATCGTTGCGACGGCAATCACGATTGCCGCATTCACTTCCTGGGGTGGATCACCAGCCCTGGCCATCGGCATGGACGCGGGATTCGTCTTCTCCTCCGCAGCTTCCTGCTTCGCGTTTTTATCGATGTTCGTTCGTTTCGTGCAGGCGCGTTCCCCCGTTTGGGACCGCCTCGCCGCAAACTCCTACGGTATCTATCTCATCCACTATGCGGTCGTAAGCTGGATGCAATACGAGCTTGTCCCAGCCGCGTTACCCGCCATAGCGAAGTGGTTTATTGTTTTCCCCGGCTCGCTGATGCTCAGTTGGGCCTTAGCGGATACCATTCGCCGAATTCCAGCAGTAGCACGCGTGATTTAGACATCGAGCCGCCGCCAACAGCTTTCCGGCCGTCAGGGATGCTGTGCCGAGCCCGCTGGAGCACCGATTGAAACCCGCAGCGACTTCGCAACTGCGATGGCAATGTCGTCCTGGACCATCAGCAGATTCGTCATCGGCTGATCGTAAGTTTCCGACCAGACAACGTATCCGTTGTCAGCGCGCATCAGCCGCGCATCGACCCGCATCCACGTGCCGGATTTGCGCACGCTGCCGTCGAGCACCCAGATGACGCCGAGCGACTTCGCAATGTCGGCCACCGGAATCTGTTTGCCCTTGAAGTAGAACGAGGCTGTCGCCGACGAAACCCGCAGTCCTGGAATTTTGCTGAGCTTGTCGATCAGTTCCTCGGTCATGCCGTCGGCAAACTCCTCCTCCTTCATGCCCTGCGTCAGATCGAGAAACGGCAGCACAGCGATGGAGTTCTGCGGCTGCGCAACCACACTGGCTGTCTCGGCTGGACGCCGCAGCGTCACGTTGCCGTGGATGAGGAACGCAACGAAGGCAGCGCCAAGGCCGGCAATCACCAGCGCGACTCCAAACGCTCCGATGACGGCCAGAACAAGCCCGCTACTGAGTCGCAAGGTTGCCCTGCCACTGCTGATTGCGGCGCCGTTGTTGCTCGATGTTTGTGCCAAATCGCCGTTCGCAGTCGAACCATCGGTCCATGGCTCGACGGTCGCCACCATGCGATAGCCCAATCGCGGCGCGGTTGCGATGTACGCCGGCTGTCTGGGATCGTCACCCAGCGTTCGGCGCAGCGATGTCACGGCCTGGTAAACCGAATCTGGGGAGACAATCACCCCTGTCCAAACCTGGTTGAGCAGGTCATCGATGCTGACGACCTCACCAGCGTGCTCCGCCAGGCACAACAGCAATCGCATGGCGCGCGCTTCCAGACGCGCCGTTTCTCCCTGGCGCGAAATCTGGCCCGACGCTGGGTCAACGCACCAGTCGCCAATGCGAAGCGGTTTGGTGATTGGGCCCTGCATGCAGGATCGGTTATTCTCCTGGCGTCTGCCGATTGTACCAACGCCGCTCCGCCTTGCCGAACCGGTTTCGTTCCGCCGATTCGTGGTGACGAGGTGCCGAACCGGTGACTTTTCAGAACGATTCAGACTTCTTCAGGCGCAGCTCAGGACTTCCAGCGCCTGGCTGTCGTACAGCTTGCACATCTGAGGTGCTCGTCCATGGATCGCAGCAACAAGAGAAGCTTCGTTTTTGTGAGGTTGTTCCACCTTGTCCAGTTCAGTGCATTGCTTTTGGCAATCGGTGCGGCTGTTACCGCACGAGCTGCTGCGCCGGATTCTCAGGAAAAGCCGGCGCTTCCGGCGCCAGGGACATACTGGATCGATTCGGACCATAGTTTCGCGTACTTCGGCGCCAGTCACCATGTGGTTGGGCTGGTGCGCGGCAGGTTCGACAAGGTTGCGGGAACCATCAAAGTGTCGCAGGACCTGGCCGAATGCAGTGTCAACGTCCTCATCGACGCCTCCACCATCAACACGCAGGTTCCCCAGCGCGACGATGACCTGCGCGGCCCCGCCTATTTCGATGTGAAGAAATTCCCGACGATGACCTACCAGGGTCGGGGTATTCGCCGTTCTTCTCAGAACAGCTGGACCATGGACGGTTCACTGACCATGCACGGCGTGACCAGGGCGGTGCCGCTGACGTTCACTTTTAACGGAGCGTTTTCTCCGGTTCAGCCGGGCCAGCCGGTGCGGGTGGCTTTCCATGGGGTAGCGGCGACCAGGCGAGCGGACTTCGACATGGGAGCGCGCGACAAGGGAGAGGTCGGTACGTCCGGGGCGCCGGACGTCGCGATCGAAATCGACGTGGAAGCGGACAGCAACTCCCCGGCGAAGTGAAAGTGTCGAAGAAGTGAGTGCGAACTCCGACCCGCGTTACGCGTTGTAGGTTGTCGACGAGACACGTCCTCCACGTCCCGTCCAGTTAGTGTGGAAGAACTGGCCACGCGGCTGATCGACGCGCTCGTAGGTGTGCGCGCCGAAGAAGTCACGCTGCGCCTGGAGCAGATTGGCCGGCAAACGCTCTGTGCGGTAGCCATCGTAGAAAGCGAGCGCTGTTGAAAATGCCGGAGCCGGCACGCCGAGCGCGATGGCTTTGACGACGGCCTTCCTCCACGATGCCTGGTAGTTGTTCAGCACGCCGGCAAAGAAGCTGTCGAAGAGCAGGTTGTGCAGGTTGGGCTGCTTGTCGTAAGCCTCTTTGATTTTGCCGAGGAAACGGCTGCGAATGATGCAGCCGCCGCGCCACATGAGCGCGATGCCACCCATGTTCACGCGCCAGCCGAATTCTTTGGCGGCCTCGCGCAGCAGCATGTAACCCTGCGCATAGGAGATGATCTTCGAGCAGTAGAGCGCTCGCCGCACGTTCTCGATGAAGTCGGCGCGGTCAGCGGTCGCGGCCTGGCCGGTGGGCCCCTGCAGGATTCTCGAGGCGTCGACGCGCTCTTCTTTAATTGCGGATAAGCAGCGCGCGAAGACCGATTCGCCGATCAGAGTGACCGGCATGGCGAGCTCGAGCGCGCTGATCACCGTCCACTTGCCGGTGCCCTTCTGGCCTGCCGTGTCGAGAATCTTGTCGACGATGGGCGTGCCATCTTCATCTTTCTTGGCGAAGATGAGCGAGGAAATCTCGATCAGATAGCTGTCCAGCTCTCCCTTGTTCCACTCGGCGAAGACCGTGGAGAGTTCGTCGGGAGTCAGGCCCAATGCGTGTTTCAGCAGGTCGTAGGCCTCGCAGATGAGCTGCATGTCGCCGTACTCGATGCCGTTGTGAACCATCTTGACGTAGTGGCCTGCGCCGGCGTCGCCGACCCAGTCACAGCAGGGCGTTCCACCTTTGCCGTTCGATCCGGCGCCTTCGTCGACCTTGGCGGCGATGGACTGGAAGATGTCTTTCACGTGCGGCCAGGCTTCGGGATTGCCTCCTGGCATGATCGATGGGCCGAAGCGAGCGCCTTCCTCGCCGCCGGAAACGCCGGTGCCGATGAAGAGGATTCCTTTGGCGGCCAGATCCTTCGTACGGCGGTTCGAATCGGTGAAGAGGGAATTGCCACCGTCGATAATAATGTCTCCCTTCGAAAGGAATGGGAGCAGGTGATCGATCATCTGATCGACGGTGTCGCCGGCTTTAACCATCAGCATGACCCGGCGTGGACTCTTCAGGAGGCCGACCAACTCCTCGATCGAGTGAGCGCCGACGACGTTGGTGCCTTTGGCTTCGTTGGCGAGGAAATCGTCGACTTTGGAGACGGTGCGGTTGAAGACGGCCACTTTGAAGCCGTGGTCATTCATGTTGAGAACGAGGTTCTGACCCATCACGGCGAGGCCGATCAGGCCGATGTCACAAGTGGCGTCTGGCATGGAAGCTCCGACTGGGGGAAATCCCCTCTGAATTCTGCGCTTTTCCTGAAGGATAAACCAGTGAAAGCGAGCCGGTAGCCCGTAGCCGGTAGCCAGTAGAAAAGCGATCGGCGTCCCACGTTACGAAAGTCAGAACACCCCCTCCCCCTCCCCCCCGGGGTTCGGGGCTGACGGCGCGCACGCATTTGATTCCATTGGAGCGGCGAATTTTGGGTCGTGGCTACGCATTTGATTTCAAAATGGTTGTGGGCATGTAGTTTGTTTCCTTATTCATAGGCGTTGCCCGCGGATGAGTGGCACGTATCTATTTCATTCCAAGGTGCAAGTCGTCGATGCATTTGTTTTTAGGATACTTAGCTGGTAGCTGGTAGCTGGTAGCCTGTAGCCGGTAGCCTGTAGCCGGTAGCTGGTAGCTGGTAGCCCAAGGAGCCAGGAAGCAACAAAAAGGCCGCCTTGTGGCGGCTTTTTCTTTTTCTACTCTATAAGTTCAGAATATCATACTGAGAGAATAAGCTGGCCAAAATTCTTTTGGTCCTAAGTTGTGTGGTATCACTGAAAGTTACTTTGGGTAAGTGGTGGAAACTTGACAAGAAAACAGGGAATAGGGAGTAGGGAATAGAAGAGCAGGCGGCGGTTGGCAGGTGGTTGGTGGCTGATCGCTTGTGGCTGGCGGGGGACGCTACATCTCGATTTTGGCGCGGAGGGGTCCGGAGGCGAGGCCGAGGGTGGTGATGACTTCGGGCTCGAGCTCCTCGTAGTAGAGGACGGCGGACCTGGATTGGTGGCGATTGAAGGCCCAAAGGGCGAGGTCGGTGACGGCGAGGGTGGCGATCATGACCGCACAGGAGCGGGGATGCTGGAGGGCGCGGAGTTCATAACGGGTGAAAGCCAGGGCGATGGGCAGAAAGATGACGGCAAAGGCCCAGAACATATATTGGATATTCGATTTGCCGGGGAGGTACGAGCAGGCGAAGGGAATCTTCGAGACGCGGATGAGGCTGAGGTCGGCGAGGATGGATGCCACGAGCGCGAGGACCACAAGGTGGGCGGCGACTTGCAGCCATGGGCGGAAGCCAAGCGACAGGAGAGCGACCACGGTCAAGATGGGGGCGACCGCCATGAGGAGCAATGCTCGGCGAGTGGCGGCGATGTAATGCGCGGAGGCGCGCAGTTGGGTGATGCGCAGCACCCAGTTGGCGTGCAGGGAGACGGGCAGGGAGAAAATGCTGCGCAGGCCGACGACGGCGAGGCTCATCATGACCACGGTGGGCATGAGGAAATCGATGGTGAGCGGACGACGTGGGCCGGCTGTCAATTCAGCGCGCAGAGTGGCGACGGTAATGGCGAAGGCCACGGAGAGAAAGAACGCGTAGACCACGCGATGCTGTTTGCTGCGCGCGAGGGAGCGGATGCTGAAGCGGACGATGGCGGTGTGTAGGGGGTTGCCGAGGGGGATTGGCCATCGCCAGCCGGGGCCGCCAGGCACGAGGTCAGGCTGCTCGACGGTTTCCTTCATGGTGCGCAGGTAGGAGAGGAGCAGAGCGGCGGCCGCTGCGCAGGCCACGAGGCCGAGGCCGATCCATGCGCGATTTGCCAGCGGGT
>JBAVUB010000044.1:0-6981 GCA_049696575.1 Acidobacteriaceae bacterium
CACGGTGGGCGGTGGCATCCGCACCGCGGAAGAAGCCGCGGCGGTCTTCGATGCTGGCGCGGACAAGGTCAGCATCAACTCGGCGGCGCTGGCTCGGCCGGAGTTGATTGGCGAGATTGGCGCCAAATTCGGCGCGCAGGCCGTGATCGTTGCGATCGACGCGCGACGCGCCCAAGGGAACGCAGCCCTTCAGAATGCAGAGGTCTTCATCGCCGGAGGCCGCACGCCCACTGGCAGGCGCGCCGTGGAGTGGGCGCGCGAGGCGGAGGACCGCGGTGCAGGAGAGATACTGCTGACTTCGATGGATGCCGACGGTACGCGAGCGGGCTTCGACTGCGAACTGACTGCTGCCGTGAGCGAAGCGGTCCAGATCCCGGTGATCGCCTCGGGCGGGGCAGGCAATGCGCGGCATTTCGCACAGGTGTTTCAGGAAGGTAAAGCCGACGCCGCCCTTGCCGCCAGCATTTTTCACTTCGGCATCGCCGACGTGCGCGCGCTCAAGGAAGAACTGCGCCGTGACGGCATTCCTGTGAGGCTACCGTGCTGATTCCTTCGATCGACCTCATGGGGGGCCGCATCGTGCAGCTCGAGCGCGGAGAAGAACTGCGCCTGGCTTTCGACGACTTCGAGTACTGGATCACGCGCTTCGCCCGATTTCCGCTGGTGCAGCTCATCGATCTGGACGCTGCGAAGGGCGTGGGAGACAACCGCACGCTCATTGAACAAATCGCAAAGCGCCTTCCAGTGCAGGTAGGCGGCGGCATCCGATCGGCGGATCAGGCTCGCGTCCTGCTCGAGGCTGGCGCGCGCCGCGTCATCTTCGGCTCAGCCCTCTTCCGCGAAGACGGAATCAATCTGGAATCCGCGGCAGCGATTGCTGCGCAAATCACCCCCGAGCGTTTTGTCGCAGCCATCGACACCAAAGCCGGCAGGATCGCGGTTCGCGGTTGGCGCGAACAGACCGAGGTCACGCCAGAGCAGGCCATGCAAGCCCTGGAGCCGTATTGCGGGGCATTTCTTTATACGCATGTCGATACCGAAGGAACGATGAGCGGCTTTCCCTTTGAGATCGCTCATGGCCTTCGCGCCCTCACCTCACGCCAACTGATCGTCGCTGGCGGCATTCGCACCCAGGGGGAGATCGACGCTCTGGACGCGATCGGCGTGGATGCGGTCGTCGGCATGGCTGTGTATTCAGGGATTCTTGCGGCCTGGATCGAAAAACCTGGTGATTTCCGCACCTCGCAGGCAAAAATGCTCTAAGCTGAAACGTCCGGATCGGCGGTTGCGGGCCCATGACCACCAAAAGCAAACGAATCCATATCGCGAAACGCCTCGATGAGGTCGGATTCTCCGACATCGTCCAGATCCGCAACAAGGTTCTGGAACTGCGCGCGTCAGGCCAGCCAGTCCATGCCTTCCACGGCGGCGAGCCGTTCTTCGAAACGCCCGATCCCATCAAGTACGCGCTGTTGCGCGCGGCCGTGGAGAATCGCACCCGCTACGCGCCGTCCTCCGGGATCGATCCTCTGCGCGCGGCTATTGTCCGCAAGCTGCAAACGAAAAACCGCATCGAAGCCGGCATCGAGGACGTGATCGTCACCGTCGGCGGAGCGCATGCGCTCTATGCTGCGTTTCAGACCATTCTGGATCCCGGCGACGACATGCTGCTGTTCGCGCCTTACTGGACGCCGATTCGCGACATGGTCACCATGGCGCAAGCCAGGCCGGTGATGGTGCCGACGTCGACGGCGCGGCGCAACGGCCTGACCGCGACGCTGGAGCAGTTCTCGACGCCCGCCACGCGCGCGATCTACTACAACACGCCGCAGAATCCTTCGGGGGTTGTTTTCACCCGCAAGGAAGCCGAGGAGGTCGCGGCCTACGCCATCAAGCACAACCTGATCGTGGTCGCGGACGAAGCCTACGAGGACCTTGTGTACGAGGGCGAACATGTTTCCATCGCCTCGCTGCCCGGCATGGCCGAGCGGACCATCACCGCGTATACCTTTTCGAAGACCTACGCTATGACCGGCTGGCGCGCCGGGTACGCTGTGGCTAAAGAGCCGTTCATGACCGGCCTGCGCAAGCTCGTGCTCTACTCGACCAACGGTGTTTCGACGCCGACGCAATGGGCGGCACTGGAAGCGATGGCGATTCCGCAGGAGACCATCGCAGCGCGACGCGAAGAATACCGCCTGCGCCGCGATCTGCTGGTCACGGGCCTGAATGAGCTGGGCCTGGCCTGCGATCTGCCCGCTGGGGCTTTCTATGCGTTCCCGGCGGTGACGAAGATTCACAAAGACAGTCGCCGCGTGGCTACGCTGTTGCTCGAAAAGGCGCATGTGGCCACGATTCCGGGAGTCGTTTTCGGCGCCCAGGGCGAGGGACATGTGCGTTTCAGCTATGCGGTATCGCCTGAGGCTATCGCCGCCGGGCTTGATGCACTGCGCAAGGTCCTCACCTAGCAGGTGTTGTCGCACAAGGGCCGCGTTCTCAAAGCGAAGAAAGCCGTTATTTCTGTATCCTTCCGCCCTCTTCCCGCGTCCATTAGAAGCATTCGTAATTACAGATACCGTGTTTTCTGCATTTATGCGCATATTGTTGCTCTCCCCCGCAAGGCGCTGGTTGGTCGTGCTTGCTCTTACAGGCCTGTTGACGGCGTACGCCTTCGCCCAGTCGAATGACAACGGCGCGCTTCCCGATGATCCCAGTGCCGCGCTTAGCCAGAGCGCAAACACGCCGTCAGTGCCTGCGACAACTCCGCAGGCTGCGCCGAAGATTGATGCGCAGGACGGCAGCCTCGAAGGCAAGCAGACCAAACGCATCCTCGGCATCGTCCCGAATTTCCGTTCGGTCTCCGTCGACGTGAAGCTCCCCCCGGAATCCCCGAAAGATAAGTTCAAGGAGGCCACACAGGACGCTTTCGATTACTCGGATTTTATTTTCTGCGCAGCGCTCGCGGGTGTGGGGCAGGCTGAGAACTCCTATCCCGAGTTCCATCAGGGCGCTGTTGGATACGGTCGTTATTACTGGCACGCACTGGTCGACCAGGCGGACGAAGATTATGAGACCGAATTCATCGTCCCCGTTCTCCTCCATCAGGATCCTCGCTTTTACACCCTGGGCCGTGGAGGATTTGCCAAACGATTCGTATACGCGTTCGGCCGCGTGTTCATCACCCGCACCGATCATGGCAATGAGACCATCAACGCAGCGGAAATCGTGGGAGCCGGAGCCGCGGCAGGGGTCTCCGATCTCTACTACCCCGCCCCCGAACGCACCTGGACCAAGACGGGGCAGCGTTGGGTGCTCAACATGGGCCTCGACGGTGCGACCTACACCTTCCAGGAATTCTGGCCCACCCTCAACAACAAGTTCTTCCACCAGAAGAACTGACAGTCGCTGTAACTGGCCGTGTTCGCTACGTTCAGCCGGAGAGCGCACTGTGTCATTCCGCGACTGTCCGGTGCCGTCAACGGCCTGCGGCGCGGTAGCATCGAAGCATCTCCCCGGAACCGGAGCCGCCCTGCATGCTCAAAGTCGGATTGCCTGTTGCCGTCGATGCGGATCTGCGCGGGCTGCTGCCCCAGGGCATTTCCCTGGAGCTCATCCCGATCCAGCCGGAGCGCAAAGTCGATGTCGAGTTCTGGATCACTCCGCCCTGGACCTACCAGGCCGAGCAGCAGATCCCATTTCTTCAGGGACTCCGCGTGGCTCAGGCTACCGTTGCCGGCGTCGATGGACTACTGAAGCTCATCCCGTCCAACGTGGTTCTCTGTGACGCGCGCGGAGTCCATACCATCTCAACCGCGGAATGGACGGTCGCCGCCATTCTCGCCTGGACAAAGTATTTTCCGTTGTTCGACGATCTGCGGCACACCGGTGTCTGGGCTCGCCGCAAGGAGGCTCAGGAGCGCTATTACGCTTTCCATCCGCCGGTGAAACGGCCCTATCCGCACATCCTCTGCGAAGAACTTCACGGCCAGCGCGTCCTCATCGTCGGCTACGGCGCCATCGGCCGCGCTATCGAGGAGCGGCTCCAGCCTTTTGGGGTCAACTTTGTCCGCATCGCCCGCACGGCACGGGAGGGCGTCTTCGGCATGGAAAAGCTGCCGGAGCTCTTGCCCTCTGCAGACGTCGTGGTTCTCATCGTTCCTTTCACGAGGGAGACGACGCACATGATCGGCGACCGGGAACTGGCACTCATGAAACAGGGTGCGCTGCTGGTGAACGCGGCGCGCGGCCCTGTCGTGAACACGGACGCACTGCTGGCTGCGCTGCAGCAGGGACGCATCCGCGCCGCCATCGACGTCACCGATCCCGAGCCGCTGCCGGATGGTCACCCATTATGGAGCGCGCCGAATCTCCTCATCACGCCGCACGTGGCGGGATCCACGCCGATGTTCATGGTGCGCGCCATGGAGTTTGCCGCGGCCCAGATCGGCCGCTATCTTCGCGGGGAGCCGCTGGAAAACATCGTCAGCGGCGAATATTAGCATCGCGCGCTGCACCAGGGGCCCGGGTTCGTTTCTTGACCCACCTATTTTGCAAACCTACAATCTAAACAGGAGCAATTTACCTTTTTCCGGGTGTTGCCGGTGGTTCTGCATGGGTTCTGAACTGCGATTGAGTCCTCGGGAACGCGCCGTTCTGACGGCCATTGTCGAGACGTACATAGCGACCGGGGAACCGGTGGCGTCGCAGGCCCTCGCCCGCCATTTTGGAAACAAGGACGGGATGAGCTCAGCGACGATCCGCAACGTGATGGCCTCGCTGGCTGAGGCCGGCCTCCTGGATCAGCCTCACACTTCCGCGGGTCGCATTCCAACGGCTCAGGCTTTCCGCTTTTACGTCGAGCACCTCGGCGGACCCCAGGTTGCGATTCTCACCCCCGAGCGCATGGAGCAAATCGAGGAGAGCTTTGCCGGGATCGGCACCAGCCAGCAGTACCTGGAGCGCACCTCGCACGTTCTGGCGCTGATTTCCAGCGGGCTCGGCGTCGCCCTGGCCACCACCCAGGAGCTCCACACGCTGGAGCACATCCACTTTTCGCGGGTTGTGGCGGGCCGTGTACTGGCCGTGGTCATTACCAAAGCGGGAACGGTGCTGGATCGTGTGCTGATGCTCGATCACGATTTGACCACCACGGAGCTGGAAACGGCGGCGCGCTTCCTCAACGAGAATTTTCATGGCTGGTCCATTGAGCGCATTCGCACCGAGCTGGCGCGCCGGATCGAAGCGGAGCGGAGCGAGTACGACCGCCTGATGCAGTCTCTTGAAGCGTTGTACAGCAAGGGCGCTTTTGCCACCGAGAGTGGCGCGACACCGATCATTTTTGTGGAGGGCGTCGCTAATCTGCTGACAGGGGAAACCGACCGCGAACATCTGCGCACCATGCTGCACGCGCTCGAAGCAAAGGAGCGGCTCATCGAATTGCTGAACGCCTACGTCGACGCCCGCCAGCGCACCGTACGCGTGGTGGTTGGCCTCGAAGATGCGATTCCGGAGCTTAAGGACTTCGTTCTAATCGGCGCCACAGCGCGGCTCGGAGCGGAAAATCTGGGGACGGTCGCCGTCATCGGTCCAACTCGCATTCAGTATCAGGAAACCATCAACGCAGTGTCGTACATCGCACAGCTTTCCGGCAGGATTTTCCAGCCGCCGCAATGAAGCAGCGCGGCTGCCTTCCAGAATCACCAACCGCAGGCGCCCACGATCAACCCGCCTGCCATCGGAATCGAGTCAGAAATATGCGTCGAATTATGGTGGAACCAAAACATACCGCCGGAAACAGAATTCAGGCGGCGCAGGGAAATGATGCTGACGGCGGCACGGCAGGCGCTGTGGCTGCGGGCGTGAACGACGGAGACGAGAGCAAAGAGCCTTTGGTTCCTGTCGAAACGGCGACCGTGCCGAAGGAAGAATACGATCGCCTGAAAGCGGAACGCGACCTGCTCTTCGATCGGCTGGCACGGCTCCAGGCCGACGTCGAGAATTCCCGGAAACGGGAAGCCCGCGAACGCACCGAGTTTCGCGACTTTGCCGTCTCCAACGCCGTTGAGCAGTTTCTCCCGGTGCTGGACAATTTCCAGCTGGCGCTCAAGTCAACCGGATCGACGGACCAGCTCCGTACCGGGGTCGAGCTCATCGTGAAGCAGATGGAAGAAGCGCTGCGTTCGCTCAACGTCCAGCCGGTTGAGTCGGTGGGCGCAACTTTCGATCCGCGCGTGCATGAAGCGCTCGAAATGGCAGAACGGAACGATCTGCCCGATCACCAGGTATTCGAGGAGGTGCGCCGCGGCTATCGGATCCGCGATCGCCTGCTGCGCCCCGCCCTGGTCCGCGTTGCCAGTAATTCCCAGCAGAAGGAAGCATGAGCAGAAACGACAACGTGATAAGAGCCGATTACTACGAAGTCCTTGGGGTTTCCCGCGCGGCCACCGATCAGGAGCTGAAAGCAGCCTATCGCAAGCTGGCCCTCCAGCATCATCCCGATCGCAACCCCGGCAATTCCGAAGCGGAAGAGCGATTCAAGGCGTGCAGCGAGGCCTATCAGGTCCTCAGCGACCCGCAGAAGCGCGCCGCCTACGATCGCTACGGCCACGCCGGCCTCGGCGCAGCGGGCTTCGATGGCAATCCATTTGGCGCCCAGGACATTGGGGACATCTTCGGGGATCTCTTCGGCGAGATGTTCAACATCGGCGGCAATCGCCGTCCCTCCCGCGTCCAGAAGGGCCGCGACATCCGCCACGATCTCACCATCGAATTCGAAGAGGCGGTCTTCGGCAAGGAGACCAAGGTCACGGTGCGCCGCATGGAAGCCTGCAAGGACTGCCGCGGCGCTGGAACGGCCACGGGACGCGGACCGTCGACCTGTCCTCACTGCCAGGGGCGCGGCCAGGTCCGCTATCAGCAGGGATTCTTTTCCATCGCCCGTGCGTGCAGCGCCTGCGGCGGCACCGGAACCGTCATCAGCGA
>JBAVUB010000045.1:0-5071 GCA_049696575.1 Acidobacteriaceae bacterium
CCGAGAATGTCGCGGCCTGCCTGAGCTACGTCCTGGGCTGGCTGACCGGAATCATTTTCCTGGTGATCGACAAGCGCCCGTTCGTCCGTTTTCACGCCGCGCAATCCATCGTCATCTTCGGCGGGCTCACCATTCTCCGCATCCTGCTGACGTTCTTCTTCCTGGGCGGCTACAGCTTCGGCTTGTTCTGGCTGTGGTCGATGATCTCGCTGCTGGTGACCCTGGCGTTCTTTGTCGCCTGGATTTTGCTCATGGTGATGGCCTACCAGGGCAAGACCTTCGAGGTCCCCATCGCCGCGGGCATAGCAAAAAGCATCGCAGGAAGCGTGAAAGTCTAGCGGTCCTGGGCCGGGGATTGAAATCGGCCCCGCGCGGTCGCGGGGCTGGTTCGACTGGCTTGATGAGTTTCTGCGGCAGGTCCGGGCCATCCGCCGGTTCCTTTGCAGAGTGCCGCCCTTACCGAAGAAAGCGAGAGAACGATGCCAGGCTTTTGCACGAAATGCGGCACACCCAATACCGATGACAATGCCTTCTGCACAAAATGCGGCGCCCCCGTCGGCGCGGCTGTTGGATCAGTCTCCGCCGCTCCTGCATTGAACACCCCCGTGGCCTCCGCCTATGCGCAGCCGGTTGCGACGCCTGCAAAAGGCGGCAACAATGCGCTGAAAGTCGTCCTGATCATCGTCGGCGTTTTCGTCGGGTTGGGTGTTCTCGCTATCTGCGCTGTCCTGTTCATAGGCTGGCGCGTCTCGAAAGCGGTCCACGTCAGCAGCAACGGCGGGGTCACGCTCAGCACGCCATCGGGCATATTGAGCGCGGGCAATGCGGGCTCGGTGAGTTCGTCGGACCTTGGCGTCGACATCTACCCGGGCGCGACCCAACAGCAAGGCGCGGTGCGCGTGAGCACGCCCAACGGCACGGCCCTCACCGCCGCCTTCACAACCAACGACCCGCTCGATAAAGTGGTGGATTTCTACAAGAACAAACTGGGTCCGAGCGCGTCCGTCTTCCAGAGTGACAAGAGCGCGGTGCTTTCCGAAACCAGCGACGACAAGAAGAGCAGCGTCATGGTCACCATCGGTACCGAAGGGAACAACGGCCAGACCAAGATCGCCATTTTGCATTCGACCGGCAACGGTAAATAGCCGGGATCCCGATCTAGCGCCGCTGGACCTGCGTTCCGCTCGCGACCTTCAGCGCAAACAAGCTCGCCGGCAAGTGCGCGTTGTAGCGGATGTTCGCATAGGTGGCAGTGTGCGAGTCGCCGGTAGGCTGGAGCATGACCACCTTGAGCGAAATATCGCGGGTCGGATCGACCCAGATGGTCACGTGGCTGAAATTGTTACGAACATTCGCTTGCTTCGAGACCAGGTCGAGTTTTGCCGTCTGGACACCATCGATCGTTTCCATTCCCTGAAGAGTGATGTCCCAGGCGGCGGCCAGTTCTTTGCCGCTGGCGCCGAAACCCGTGGCGAGCAGGCTGTCGTATTCACCGCGGTTGGCGCCCGCGGAGAAAATAGTCTCCTGTTTCACAGCGGGCTGATAGTAGTTCAGCTCGCCATTCTTATAGAGAATGTCACGCTCGCCCTGCTGCCCTTTGTCGAGAACCATGGACATCTCCATGGAAGAGCCAACGCGCCTGAACGCGGTGATCCCCTTCTGCGTTTCGTGATCCTGGACAACGGCGGTGTAGTTATCGACGGTGATGTCTGCCTGCACATCCTGGAATCTCGCCGAGGATGCGTCCATCTGCGCGAGGACCTTATCGAGGTTCACGTCCTGCGGCATGGCTGCGGGCGCCGCGAATAAAACCAGCACTGCACTCCAAACTCGTATCGATTTCATGAACTGGGGTACGTTCCTCCTGAACCTGAATGGTTAGGATGCGCTTGAGCGCCCGCGAATATATAGGATTCGCACTACCGGTGAGCCCACACACGCCAGGCGATCACGCTGCCACCAATCTCCTTCACGGCCTCGCGGCGATCGATGGTGATGGCACCCGAGGTCGCCGCAATGGCACTTGCCAGCTCCTGATCGCTGGGCTCGCCGCTCTGCGTCCGGAGCATCTCCACGGGAACTTCGTAGATCATGCCGCCCGCGGGATTGACCGAGGCGCGAATCTCGTTGGCCGGCCAGTCCGGCTTGGGCCGGTCGCCATAGTTGAAGTAGTGCGGCGTGATGAAGATGAAAGCGAGGATCAGCGTGACCATGACGTCGAAGTGAACGCTGCCCCGCTCGTGCGTCCACCAGAAATAGCTCTTCAACGTTTTGCCGACGCTCACGGTCTATGCTCCTGCGCGCGGTTCGATGGTGCGCTGCCCACCCATATAGGGTATCAGCGCGTCGGGCACGCGCACCGTTCCGTCGGCCTGCTGATAGTTCTCGAGGATGGCCAGCCAGGTGCGCCCGACCGCGAGGCCGCTGCCGTTGAGCGTGTGGACGAACGCCGTCTTGCCCTGCCCCTTCGGCTTGTAGCGGATGTTCGCGCGGCGCGCCTGAAAGGCGTCGAAGTTGGAGCAGGACGAAATCTCGCGGTAAAGATTCTGTCCGGGGAGCCAGACTTCGAGGTCGAAAGTCTTCGCGGAACTGAATCCCGTATCGCCGGTGCACAGCAACATGCGCCGATACGCAAGGCCAAGTCGTTCGAGGACGGTCTCCGCGTTGCGCGTCAGCTTCTCGTGCTCCGCATCGCTGTCTTCCGGTCGGGTGAACTTCACCAGCTCGACCTTCTGGAACTGATGCTGGCGGATGATGCCGCGCACGTCTTTGCCATAGGAACCAGCCTCGGAGCGGAAGCACGGCGTGTACGCAGTCAGCGATACCGGCAGCTTTGCCTCATCGAGCGTTTCGTCGCGATAAAGGTTAGTGACCGGCACTTCGGCGGTGGGGATCAGCCAGTGGTCGTTGTCGCGATACTCGCCCGCCGTGAAGCCCTCGGGGTCGATGCAGCGGAAGAGGTCCTCGGCAAATTTCGGCAGCTGGCCTGTCCCAAACAGCGATTTGCTGTTCACCATAAAAGGCGGCAGCACTTCCGTATAGCCGTGCTCGCGCGTGTGCAGGTCGAGCATGAACCCGATGAGCGCGCGTTCGAGCTTGGCGCCGTCGCCCCAATACACAGCAAAGCGCGCACCGGAAATCTTCGCCGCGCGTTCCAGATCGAGAATGCCAAGCTGCGCCCCGAGTTCCCAGTGCGGCTTCGGCGTGAAGGAAAATTCGGAAATCGTCCCCCACTTCTTTACCTCGACGTTTTGCTGCTCGCTCGATCCGACGGGAACTTCGTCGCGCGTGAGGTTCGGAATGCGGGTGAGGATAGAGCGCAGTTCGGTTTCGGACGCGGCGGCCGCAGTTTCCAGCTCATCCATCCGCGTCTTCAGCGCGCGGGTTTCATCCATCGGGGCGCTGGCATCCTGGCCGGACTTCTTCAGGCGCGCCACTTCCTCCGTCAGCTTGTTGCGCTGCGCCTTCAACTGTTCGGCTTCCGTGATGCGCTCGCGGCGGCGCAGGTCGAGCTCCCGAAAATCCCCCAGCAATACAGCGGGATCCTGTCCGCGATCGCGCAGCTTTTTCTCTACCAATTCCAAATTCGTCCGTACAAAACCAAGATCGAGCATACCAAAACAGGGTACAGGTTACAGGGCACAGGGTACAGGGTAGAGAACCCGACTCGAGCTCTGGTATTAGCGCCAGAACGGCCACCTTGATCATCACCGCGACGCTCCCTGGCTCACGAGGCCAAGGTTTTTGCACCCCGTACCCTGCACCCTGTACCCTCGAATCAATCGAGGCGAACCAGCCAGGCCTCGCCCTCCGCGGGCTGCAGGCTGTGCGCGATCGCCACCGCAACCGTGCGGTCGTCATCCGCCGGCCGGATCCGCACCCAATACCCGGTAGGTCCCGCAAACTCGATCACATTCGCGGTCCGGTACCGCCGTTGCAACTCCGATTGCAGTCGCAGCGCCGAGCCCTGGCGTGTGAACGCGCCGATCTGCACGCACCAGCGCCCACCCTCGTCCATCGGTTTGGGTGTGCTGAAGACGTCGATCCGCACCTCGCCCGTGCCGGCCCGCCACAGACCCACCGCTTTCGCCGCGCCGATCGAGAGATCCAGAATGCGCCCCGCCACAAAAGGTCCGCGATCCGTCACGCGCATCACCGCCGACTGCCCGGTTTTCACGTTGGTGACCCGGATCAGTGAGCCCATGGGCAGCGTGCGATGCGCCGCGGAGATTCCGTTCTCGTCATAGACCGTGCCGTTCGCGCCCACGCGGTTGTGATACGGCGGCCCATACCAGCTCGCAATGCCGGTCTCCGAGGAGATAGGCTGATGCGCATCGACAAACTGCTCGTCCGCGCTGAACGACGGTACCGGAGCGGGAGCAGGCGGCGCAGGCGACGGAGCCGTTTCAGCCGGGGCTGACGGTGGAGGCGGCGTGGTCACAGCTTCCTGCTTGTGCGAGCATCCAGCCGCAACGAACAGCGCCGAGCCGAGGATCAGGGCACGAGAGAAGCGCCCTTCCGAGGAGAGGAATTCGCCGCAGAGGGGGAAGGTTCTGCTCATCGTCACTACGGCTGAACTTTGCGGCTGCGTTCGAGGTGATCCGCCAGCCGCGCCAGTTGCTCTGCCGCGATGCGCAGCGCCTTCGTGGAATTTTCCCGCACCTCGGGCACCACCTTGTCGTTCAGATACGTGATCACCCGCTTCACATCTTCCTCAAGGCGGTCGCTGCAGCCGCCAAAATGCTCATCCAGCTTGCGACCCATATTCTCAAAACGCCCATTAGCTTGCCCAGTCATAGTGACTCCTGCCGTACTGATGCATTCAGTATTGCGGCCCGGGATGCGGCGGTCAATCCTCACCACCGCGCCCAAACAGTAACAGTGGATGCGAAAAACACCGTGCGTGCATCCCAAATGCCCCGATCCGCATTCCAAGCTGATGAAACACGAGAGCCCCCTGAAGTACTTCCGGCCAATCTGCCTTGTTCTCCCGCTCGCCCCAGTCCTGCTCCTCAGCGCCCCGGCGCGGGCGCAGACTTCAATGTCCCTCCCCGATGCGCCTCAGCCGCGG
>JBAVUB010000046.1:0-6794 GCA_049696575.1 Acidobacteriaceae bacterium
GGCTTCTGCGCATGCTGCTGGGGCAGTTGCAGGGCGAGCTGCGACAGTTGCAGAGCCAGATCGATGAGTCCGACGCGCTGATCGCCAGGGCAGCAGGAGAACACGAACCCTGCCGTCGTCTCATGGCGATTCCTGGCATCGGACCGCTGACGGCGACGGCAGTTGTGGCCTCCATCGGCAACGGCGCAGAGTTTCGCAAGGGGCGCTCGTTTGCCGCCTGGCTGGGGCTGGTGCCGAAGCAGGAGTCAACAGGCGGCAAGCAGAAGCTGCTCGGCATCAGCAAGCGCGGCAACCACTACCTGCGCAGACTGTTTGTGAGCGGAGCACGCGCCGTGCTGCAGTGCAGGGACAAGCAATCGCCGGGACTCAGCGCGTGGCTCGGCCAGCTTGCATCGCGCGTTCATACCAACATCGCAGCAGTCGCACTGGCCAACAAGCTGGCTCGATTCGGGTGGGCGGTGCTGGCCAAAAGCGAAGCCTATCGGCCACCGCTTTCGGTGAACCCAATGGAGGCACTGGCCTGCAATTGACGCCTGGCACCGAACGCCAGGCTTGGAAATCGCTGCGCGATTCCCACAATCGCAGACCCGCGACGACGGATTTTCACAAAGGTTTTCTCCCAGGTCTGCTGGCGAACAGCAAGATGGCAAAATGGTCGAACCCGGCGCTCTCGAAACCTGTCATACGGAACAGCCCTTCGAGGCTTCCAAACTAATTAGGACGAGAGCGCAGCGCATTCCATCAAGGTCCAGAGCTTCGGCTCACACACAAAGACCGGATACATTTGCGCAGACCCAACCGTCCATCTTCACTTTTCGCTTGCAACAGGGCGGCGGACCATACATTCCGTATGGCCGGTTATACGTCCCGGACCGAAACGACTCAGCTCCCGCGGCCATGATCCCGCGTTTATGGGGAGGTGATTAAGCCGATCCCAATCACCTTCTCTAAGTCCGTCCACTGCTCAGAATGCGGACGCTGAGGTCCTCATCATCGTACAGCAGCGACCGAGGCGCACTCTCTGCAGGGTGCCTGCACCCGCTCACGAAGGAACCGATCTGCCACGATGAGAGTTCCAGAAAGGATAGGGCAACCCAGCCAGGCGATTGATGACAAGCGCCTGTGCGACCAGAAGAAACACCGCGATTTCAATGATGACGAGCTCTCGTGGGTGAGAGATGATACCCAGCGAAACAATCAGGGTGGTTGCCCCCGCCGGCGGATGACTGGCTCGCAGCAGCACCATAAAAGCACCCGTAGTTGAGAGAGAAAGAGCAGCGGCGAGGACTCTAGGCCCGTAGATGCCGGCGTGAAAACCGAAGGGGAGGTTCGACGCGCCCGTCAGAGAAAATGCCGCGTAACCGCAAATGAGTCCAATGGCATGGCCCAGGATGGTATTGCGCGGGCTGGAGGTCTCAGCGAGAGGCGAGAAAAACAGGAGGTAGGCGGTTGGCCCGAGCGAAGGAAAAACAAACGGACTTTTCGTGAACAGCGCGAGGATTGCCAGCAGAGCGATGGTGAGGAAGCCATTGATGAGGACATAGAGCGACCAGACCAGTCGCGGCGGAAAGCGGTGGAGCAGCCACTCCAGCCTGAGGTGCCCGAGCAGCACCCCAACGTGCTCAAAACCTGCATTGTCGCCTGCATGGTGCTGTCGCAATGTGCGTCCTGGTCCGCCTTAGATATTCGGCAGGAGATCGAAATACTCGTCGTCTTCGTTCTTGCCGCCTTCACCCTTGCCGACGAGCTTCTCCGATTCAATGAAATCGATGCGTTCTATCCATTTCACCATCTTGTAGCCGAGCTGGTTTTCCACGCGCAGGCGGAGAGGAGCGCCGTACAACTCCGGGAGCGGCTGTCCATTCATTCGAGACGCAAGCAGGCACTGCGCTTTCAGCACATTCTCGATGCTTTGGGTGTCGTAGTAGGCGCCGCCGTAAAGCGCTTCGCCGAAAGAATAGAATGCAACCGTTTTTGCGGCTGCCGTCGGGCGCACGAACTCGATGAGCGCTTTCATCGAAATACCGCCCCATTTTGCTATGCCACTCCAGCCCTGAATGCAATGGTGCATGGTGATCTGCTCGATTGCCCCCAGCTTCTCGAGATCGGCAAGAGAGAGCTCGATGGGTCTTTCAATCAAACCGCCAACCTTCAGCCTGAAGTCGCGGAAGCCTGAGTCGGCAAGGACTTTCCAATCGCTTCTGGCAGGCATCTTGCCGTTGGGCCACAGATAAGGCGAGATGTCCTTCTCGGTGTAATGCTGTTGCGGGACGAGCCGGTTCAGGGTGGCCAGTTGCATCGGGTAGGTGACGAACTTCTGCGCATGCTGGAGCGCGCGCGGGGCAAGCCAGGAGATGTAGTGCGCCACGATCCAGGAGAGCGCGACGACCGCGATGCCGACAAAGCCAAGCATCATGCCCAGAGGGCGCCGGTCGTCGGTGCCCAAAACGATATGGTTCATGTTGCGAGCGAATCCGGTCATCACCACCAGCGTCACATGGACCACAATGAATGCGAAAAAACTGAGCATGGTCAGGAAGTGAATCGATCGCGCCGATTGCCTGCCGCCAAAGATCCGCGCATACCACGGAAAACGATTGACCACGGCCGGGGACATGGCGATGCCGGTGAGAATCGCCAGCGGGCCGAACAAAAAAACGACCGCAAAGTAGGCGATCTGCTGCAGCGCGTTGTAGCCATAAAAGCCATTCGGCTCTGCAGGCAAGTGAAACGTCGCGTAGTGGACCCAGGTGTTCCAGGCCTGAACAAGAACCAGCGACGAGGTAGGGACCAGGCGCTTCCACTGCTCGGTATCGAACAGCATGACGACGAACAGAAGGCCGGTGAAGATGAATCCATGAACATTGATGAAATGCCAGGCTCGCGCGATCCCGATGGTATGGCGATAGCCAGGCGTCCCGAGGATGGGAGAGAGGTAGCGAGCGTCATCTTTCGCGGTCCAGATGCGGTTGCGGGGAACCTGGAGCGGGGTGAACCGAATCCACTCGCTGCCCGGCGTGCAGTTGTCATTGAAATAGAGTCGAGGGTGATCGGCCAGGATGGAGAGACCGCTGCGAATCAACATCATTAGAAAAACGAAATTGAAAAAGTGGCAGTAGCGAACCCAAAGCGGGAAACCATGCGGCCCGGAGAAGTCGTTGGGGTAGACCTGAGGTACGGGCGGGATATGGGGCATTCCCGCTACGGCGAATTCGATCCACGCCGCGGCGACCAGGGCCAATATCGTCGCTCCGGGCGCTGCCAGCAGGGAAGGCCGAATCCAGATGCGAAAACGGCGATCCGCCGGATAGTGGACGGCCGCATGCGCTTCGTCAAAAGCAATCATGGTTCCCTCAGCGGTTCCGCATCATGTTTCGTTTTATGAAGAGCAGGCACATCGTAGCACGATATATCCACACTGCCGGCACACAATGGATTCAGGGTAGAAGCCTTGTCAGGGGCGTGTGGCCGGGCGGCTTCCGGGAAGATGCTCGGCTCGCGCGCGAACGTCAGGATCAGCTGCAGAGCGAACAGCAGCACCGCGCCGAGTTCGAGGCAACCGGACAGAGGCAATAACTTCCAGGCAAAAGGCGCGATGCCTTCGTAAGCGAGCGGCTCCATGCTCACGCGCAGCGTGCATCCGGCAAGCAGCAGCAGCAGGGTCGCGAACATCAGACGCGGACTGTACAGGCCGCGCACTCCGGCGAAGTGCGGCAGAATCCGGGGGCCGACGGTCATGACCATCATCGCGGCAAATCCAACCGTGAGCGCGTGGCGCGAGCCGCCCCAGATGCCTCCGTGGACATCGGCCAGCGAAGCCCAGACGCCGAGCAGCGAAGCCGCGATGGACCACGCATATGCCACGCGCAGGAAGACCGGAAAGGAGGCGTGAATACCGATGGTCTTTGCGGGACGATCGGGCGCCGAGAAGACTCGTATCGCAACCGACGCCAGGATGGCGGCGACGGCCAGAATCGGAGCCATGAGGAGGGTGTGGTGCGACAGGCCGAGAATCACGCCGAGGACACCGATTGCGACCGCTGTTTGCAGCAGACCGCCTCGCACTGGCTTGACGCCGAGAAAGATGGGCAGCCAGCGCGCAGAAAATCCCCAAATCAGCGGCGCGAGAAATCCCCAGCCGAGCAGCACCAGGTATTTCTGGTCGAAGTCATGTGGGATAGCCGGAGTCGATCCCTGGATAGCGAGACGCACGCCGACGGCAAAGTTGATCGTGAGCGCGAGGAACAGCGCAGCGTTGCTGACCAGGACTGCCTGCATCCATGGCTCGATGCGCGGTTTGGCGCGCATGGCGCCGGAGCCTTGCGGCAGCTTGTGCTGGCTGGCGGCGTAGAGGAAGAGCAGAATCGCCGCCAGTTCCAGCAAACTGGAGAGAGGGAGGGTGACGCGCCACTGCCAGAGGCAGGCACCCGCGAGCCAGTGCAGTAGAAGGCCGGTGGTCCACAGGCTCCAGCAGGTGATCGGCAGGCTACCGCTGTTAGCGCGTCTGCGCGGCTGCGAGTAGAAACCGATGCCGAGTACGAAGCTGCCGATCCAGCCGAAGACCTGAGAATGGCCGTGGGCCTGAATCCACGCGGGAGATATTCCCTGCAGGCCGTGATGAGCGCCGATCAGCAACAGGTTGGTAAAGCCGAGGAGGGTGCCGGGCAGCACCATAAAGAAGATGCCGGTGGCAATCCAAAGGCGGAGCAGACGGCTCTTGCGGCGCTCGCCGGCCAGCAGGGCGTGGTGCTCCGTTGTTGAGTGTGGCTCGCGCCCGGGGATAATCTCGATCAGAGTGGACATCGACGCTCTCCGCTGACAAAGTCGAGCGTAAAGGCTCAGCGCCGAGCGGACAGTGACTTTGGTCGCTCCCGAGCCAAAGATTGTTTACGAACTGCTGTCGAGGAGGGCTCGCAGGCCGGGCAGGTCGCGCACGACGATGTGGCGCGCTTCGACGTGCAACAGACCTTCCGCCTGCAGGCGCATCAGATTGCGCGATACCAGCTCGCGGACGGTGCCCAGCTGATGGGCCAGGTCCTGGTGGGTTCCAGGTAACTCGCATTCGATGCCGTGTTCGGTGCGCTTGCCTCCGGTCTCGGCGAGGCGCACCAGCGCGCCAACCAGCCGCTGGCGAACCGTTGCGAAGGAGAGCTCTTCAATGATCCCGACGAGGCGTCGCAGCCGCGCGCCCACCACGGCCAGCATCTTGAGAGCGACTTCGGGATGCCCCAGACAGAAGCTGCGAAAATCGTTGCGCGAAATAAAGAGAACCTCGGAATCCTCGATGGCGCTGACAGAAGCCGGATACGGGCCGCCGTCGAAGACCGGAAGCTCCGCAACCGATCCGCCCGGACCTTCGACAGCGAGCACCTGCTCCCGTCCGCTCGCCGAGCTCTTAAAGATGCGCAGCTTTCCGGTGGAGATAATGTGCAGGCCCCGGCACGCGTCGCCTTCGGAAAAGAGCAGCTCCCCCTGAGCGAAGCGTTTGCGCACAAAACGGGCGGCCAGCAGGCGCAGCTCCTCCGGGGAAAGCCCGGAAAACAGGGCTACCTTGCCCAGAGACGCGGCCATATTAGTTGCTTCGGTCATGGAGCATTCTAGCGAACAGCGACGCCGTAGTGACTTAAGTCGCAGCGGAGTCACAAATAGACGACGTACTGTTCCCTGCAGGAGAACTTCAAAATGGCTACCGCTGAAACGACCGTTCGCGAAATTGCTCTGGACCAACCCGCCTCGATTCGCGTCTTTGAAAAATTAGGCATTGATTACTGCTGTGGCGGGCGCAAGCCGCTCGCCCAGGCGTGCGCCGAGCGCTCACTCGACCTGCAGTCTGTCCTCGACGCCCTTGAGAGCACCGAAGCCACGAAGGACGCGAGCACCGACTGGGCGACAGCTTCGCTGGAATCGCTATGCGAACACATCGTGAAGACCCATCACGAATATGTTCGCGCAGAACTTCCGCGACTTCGGCAGTTCGCCACGAAAGTCGTTGCACGGCACGGCGACGACCGTCCCGAACTGTCGCAAATCCAACAACTGATCAATACCGCCGGCGATGACCTTCTCGAACACCTTGGGAAGGAAGAGGCGATGCTCTTTCCTTACATCACGAACCTGGAGAGGAATCTGGCCACGTGTGGCCCGCGATCGCTGGGCTGCTTCGGCACCGTCCGTAACCCGATTCGCGTGATGATGGCCGAGCACGATGCGGCCGGCGAAACGCTGGCGCGGATTCGCGCGCTGAGCCGCGACTACACCGCGCCCGAAGGCGCTTGTCCCACGTTCTGCGGGTTTTATCGGGCACTCGCGGAGTTTGAAAGCGATCTGCACCGGCACGTGCATCTTGAGAATAATGTTCTGTTCCCGCGCGCCATCGAGATGGAGGAGAGCTGCGGCTGAGCGCGGGCCGGGAGGATCATTGGAGCGCTGGAGGATTGCCATCGAACTTCGTGGTTGTCGACCACACATCCCGGTCCCCGCTGGCGGATGTCGGGTAGTTTCCTGTTTCAACGGTCTCGGTGGATGTGATCCGAGGCCGGGTTGGTTCAATGCATGGGCATGCTCATGCTCTTGTTGTCAGTTGATGCGGGTCCGGATGCTCCGGGTGAGGAGATGTTGGCCTTAGTCGTGGCGGCTGCGGTCTTCCATTCGTCTGAGACATCTGCCGGATCGGCATCGCGCGCCAGTACAGCCCTGCAGACTTTCAGTGACTACACGAGGAATGCTCTGACCGACGTTGTTGCCGTATTGTTTGGATGCTAAGTCGAGGAGGAGCCTCCGAGGTTGTTCTCTGA
>JBAVUB010000047.1:0-1939 GCA_049696575.1 Acidobacteriaceae bacterium
GTGGGAGCGCGGCGAGAACCAGGAAGCTGTCGAGAAGGCCGCGGAATTTTTGGCGGCGGCCGTTCCCGTCGCTGCGATCTGCGCCGCGACCCTGGCGCTCGCGCGCGCTGGCTTCCTCGATAATCGCCTCCACACCAGCAATGCTCCTGAATACCTCAAAGCCACCGGCTACCGCGGCAGCTCTCTCTACCGAAACATTCCCGCCATTGCCGACGATAATCTCATTACCGCATCCGGCGTGGCCCCGGTCGACTTCGCTTACCAGATCTTCGGCACGCTGAAGCTGTACGAGGACGAGGCGCTGGACGCATGGTATGCGCTCTTCAAACATGGCGACGCTTCGAAGTACTACGCGCTCGCGGGCGCTGACTAAGCCTGGGCTGAAGGCGCACTCGCCAAACCTTATTTCCGCTCGCTAAACTTTTTCCCATGGCACTCAAGTTCACCACCTCGTACCTCGAAGACTCCCGCACCCTCTTCGCCTATTACAAAAAGCTCGCCGAGCGCGCCATGGATCAGGTAGCCGACGAACAGCTTTTCGTGACGCTTGACGACGAATCCAATTCCATCGCCATCATCGTCAAGCACATGTCCGGCAACATGCTCTCCCGCTGGACCGACTTCCTCACCACCGATGGCGAAAAACCCAACCGCAATCGCGACGGCGAGTTTGAAGAGCCGCCTGCCACCCGTGGCGCGCTCCTCGCCATGTGGGAAGCAGGCTGGGCGTGCCTCTTCGCCGCGCTTGAGCCGCTCACCGACGCCGATCTCACCCGCACCGTCACCATTCGCGGCGAAGCCCACTCCGTAATGCAGGCCATCAATCGGCAGCTCGCGCACTACCCACAACACGTGGGCCAGATCGTCCTGCTTGCGAAACATTTCGCCGCCGGCCACTGGCAGACGCTCAGCGTTCCGCGCAAAGGCTCCGCGGAGTTCAACCGCCGCGTTGCCACGGGAGAGACCAGCCAACGCTAGGGCTGCCTGCGGAGTCAGTTATTCCTGACTTCGACCCCTGGCGTTCGTCACAGTTCCCTGTTCCCTGTTCCCTGTGCCCTGTACCCTGTTTTCATGCAGACGCTCCTCCGCGACCTCCGCTTCGGCCTGCGCATGCTCCGCCGCAACCCCGGCTTCACCCTCGTCGCCGTTTTCACAATCGCCCTCGCCATCGGAGCCAACACCGCCATCTTCTCCGTCACCAGCGCGCTGTTGCTGCGCCCGTTTCCCTACCGCCAGCCGCAGCAACTGGTCAGCATTCGCTATGCGGATTCCGACCAGCGCCCCCTCACGCTCCTTCGCTACGAGCTCCTTCGTGACCACGCCCGCACCATCGAAACTGCCGCCTGGGCCAGCGACAACTTCAACCTCACTGGCGCCGGCGAGCCGGTGCAGGTGCCCGTCGCCCGCGTCACGCCGAATTTCTTCTCCATGCTCGGCGTCCGTCCCGCGCTCGGCCGCAGCTTCACCGCAGAGGAAGGCCGCCCTGAAGGCCATCCCGTTGTGCTTCTCTCGAACACGCTGTGGCGCACCCGCTTCAGCAGCAATCCCAACATTGTCGGGACCGTCATCTCGCTCGACGGCACCCCCACGACCGTCGTTGGCGTTCTGCCTGCTGCTGTGCAGTTCCCCTTCGTCGGCAAAGCCGAGGTCTGGACCCCGCGCTACTTCGAGCTGACGCTTATGCCCGCCGCGCGCATTCGCATGGGCGTCGGGTATCTCGGATTCGCCGCGCGTCTCGCCCCGGGCGCCACGCTGGCCCAGGCCGATGCTGAGCTCGCTGTCCTCGATCGGCAATACCGCGCCGAGAATCCCACCGCGCCCGACGCGAGTTCCTCGCGCGCCATGATCGTCACGCCCCTCCGCGATGTCGTGGTCGCCGATCTGCGCTCAAAACTCTGGATTCTCTCCGCCGCCGTCGCCGTCCTGCTGCTCATCGGCT
>JBAVUB010000048.1:0-3246 GCA_049696575.1 Acidobacteriaceae bacterium
ATTCAAAGGCTTCCCGCTCGCATCGGTCACCTTGTCCACCAGCAGCGCGCCGTGCAGATCGAAAATCGCCGACGGCAACTCGGCCAGGGGCGTGAACGTGACCTGCGCGGTCGCGTCCAGGGTGTGATCGCCGGGGCGAATCTCCGCATCGATGGTGTAGGCGGTAATGTTCAGAGTCTGCTTGGGCGCGGTGTTCTGCGCGGTGGCCGGCAGCGCGGGCAGCAGAATCGCCGCAACCGCCGCGCAAAACCAGGCAAGGCCCGCAACACAACGGCGATGCTGAACGAAGTCGAGTGGGTCATTCTTCATGGAACGTGGCTCTGTCTTTCTTCCGGCGTCAATCTGGTTTTCAGCATCTCGCATGTGATTCGGGCAACCCGGCCGGCGGCGCTTTGCTCGCTGCGCAGCATCTCCCCCACCTGGCGGAGGTTGGCCCGCATCCGCGCCCGCGCGTCTTCGTTGTTGAGCAGCGGCCTGAGATGTGAGACTACATGATCGGCGGTAAAGTCACCCTGAATGAGTTCGGGGACGATGCGTTTTCCGGCAATGAGGTTGACCATGGCCACATGCGGCACGTCCACCACCCGCTTCGCCACCGCATAGCTCAGCGGTGAAATCCGGTATACCACGATAAACGGATTCCCGATCAGCGCAGCCTCCACGGTGGCGGTTCCGCTGGCCACGATGCTGGCTCGCGCGTGGTGCAACACTTCACGGGCGTCTTCGACGAGAACAATTCGGGGCGGATTCGCCTGGGCAGCCACCAGCTCGGCCAGCAGCGCTCGAATATGATCCCGCTGCGGCCCGGTCAGCGTGGGCGCGAGAGGCACCAGAAACTCAACGTCCTGGCCCAGCATCGCCGCGGCCCGCACCATCTCCGGCAGGTTGAGCCGGATTTCCTTCCCGCGGCTCCCGGGCAGCAGGCCGACCCAGGTTTTTGACGGATCGAGCTCCGCCTCGCGAGCAAAATCCTGGCGGCTGATCCTCGGCGGGTCGGCCTCGGCCAGCGGATGCCCGACGAATTCCGCCGCGACGCCGTGGTCGTGATAGAAGCGCTCCTCGAAAGGAAAGATGGTCAGCATCCGATCCACGTAGCGCTGCACGCTGCGTATGCGGTACTTCTTCCACGCCCACAGCTGCGGGCTCACAAAGTAGATCACCGGCACGCCCTGCTGCTTCAGCCGCCGGGCTAGCGACAGGTTCACATCGGGAAAATCGATCAGCACCGCGGCGTCCGGCTTTTCCTCGGCAATCGATCGCCGCAGCCGCCGGTATTCCCGGTAAATCCGGGGCAGATGACGCACCACCTCGGTGATGCCCATGACCGCGACGTCTTCAGAGCGCACCACGGGCCGGAAGCCGAGGGCTTCCATGCGCCGCCCACCGAGGCCGAAGAAATCGGCCTGCGGCTCCAGCTTCCGCAGCGCCTGGATGAGCAGCGTGCCGTAGTGTTCGCCGCTGGCTTCCCCCGCAGAGAGAAAGATTTTAGGCGTGGCCAAGCTAATCCGTTCCCACAGCCAATGACGGCGTAAGCCCCGCCGCCGGCTCGCCCAGTTCCTGATCCTTGTACTGGAGCTGATACAGCTTCCAGTAAATCCCGTGGATCGCCAGCAGCTCCTGATGCGAGCCCATCTCGCGCAGCTGGCCCCGATGCATCACCAGGATCACGTCAGCGCGCTGGACCGTCGACAGCCGGTGCGCGATCACCACCGAAGTCCGCCCTTCCACCATGCGTTCGAGCGCAGCGCGGACCAGAAACTCCGTATCGGTGTCAACGCTCGAGGTGGCCTCGTCGAGGATCAGAATGCCCGGCCGGTGCGCCAGCGCCCGCGCAAAATTGATCAGCTGCTTCTGTCCCGTCGACAGCCCGGCCCCGCGTTCGCGCAGCGGCTCCTCATATTGCCCGGGCAAGGTGCGGATGAAGTCATCAAGATTGACCTGCTCCGCTGCCGCCCGCACGTCTTCGTCGGTAATGCTCTCGGTGCCCAGCCGGATATTGCTGGCGACCGTCCCGCTGAACAGGAACGGATCCTGCAGCACCACGCCGAAACGCCGGCGCAGCCGCATCAGATCCTGCTTCCGCACGTCGACGCCATCGACCAGCACCTGCCCGTGCTGCACGTCGTAGAAGCGCATCATCAGGCTGGTGATGGTCGTCTTCCCTGCCCCGGTGTGCCCCACAATGGCCGCGGTCTGGTTCGGCTCCACGGTGAAGGAGACGCCGCGCATCACCCACTCAATGCCCGCCATTCCCTGCAGTTCGGCGGCGCTCGCAACAGCAATGCGCGCAATCGTCTCCGCATCGAGGCGCTGGTAGGTAAACCACACATCGTGGAACTCGATCCGTCCCGAACCGTCGCCCCGCTCCGGATTGGCTGGCGAGACAATCTCCGGCGGTGTGTCCAGCAATTTGAAAACCCGCTCGCTGGCAGCCATGGCGGCCTGCAGGATGTTGTATTTCTCGCTCAGATCCTGAATCGGCCGGAAGAAACGCTGCGCATACTGCATGAAGCCCACCAGCGTTCCCAGCAGCACCGTGCCGCGCAGCACGCCGCCTCCGCCCATCCAGATGATGATGGCGATGGCCAGCGAACTCAGCAGCTCCACGACGGGATAGTAGAGCGCGTAGGCCAGGATGTTGTCCTTGAACGCCTCCAGGTGAATGCGATTCACCGCCGAAAAATCCTGAAACGCCCGCTCCTGCCGATTGAACAGCTGCACCAGCAACATGCCGCTGATGTATTCCTGGGTAAAGGCGTTGATCCGCGCAATCGCGACGCGAATCCGCCGGTACGATTCGCGCACATATTTACGGAAAATGCGGGTCGCCAGCAGGATCAGCGGCAGCACGGAGAAGGCCATCAGGGCCAGCCACCAGCTCATCCGCAGCATCACAAAGACGATGCCGGCCAGAACGAATACATCCTCAAAAATGGCAAAGACGCCCGAAGTGAACATCTCGTTCAGCGCATCGACGTCGGTGGTCAGCCGCGTCACCAGCCGTCCCACGGGATTGCGATCGAAGAAGCCAATGTGCATCCGCTGCAGGTGCCGGAAGATCTGGCTGCGCAGGTCGAACATCACCTTTTGGCCGGTCCACTGCATCAGCCAGGTCTGCAGCGCCTCGAGCCCATAGCTGAAAAACAGCGCCACCAGCCAGATCAGGGTCAGCTCGGTGATTCCGGTCCACGCGCCGCCCGCCGCCCAGGGACTCAGCCAATGCGCCAGCCACGGATGCCCCCGCAC
>JBAVUB010000049.1:0-2344 GCA_049696575.1 Acidobacteriaceae bacterium
GTGCTGCCGCGATTTCAGGTCGAGGCGAGCCGCGATCTGAATTACAAAGTCTGCTACCCGCGCGCGCGGTTCGACCGCCAGTCGATTGGCTGGGACCTGAACTACTTCAAGTACTACTTTCTGCGCCTGGCTGGAGTGCCCTTCAACGAACAGGCGCTGGAGGACGATTTCTCGCGGCTGACGAAATTCCTGCTCACCGCCGACCACGATTATTTTCTCTATCGCGATTTTCAGTCGCGCAACATCATGCTGCGCGATGGCCAGCCGTTTTTCCTGGATTACCAGGGAGGCCGCAAGGGCGCGCTGCAGTACGACGTGGCTTCGCTCCTCTACGACGGCAAAGCGGCGCTGCCACCGGCACTGCGCCAGGAACTGCTGAACGACTACCTCGACTGCCTGGCGGGTTTCGCAAAGCTGGACCGCGCAGAGTTCATGCAGCACTACTACGCGTTTGTCTACGCCCGCATCATGCAGGCGCTGGGCGCGTACGGGTTTCGCGGCTTCTATGAGCGCAAGCCGCATTTCCTGCAGAGCGTTCCCTTTGCGCTTGAAAACCTGCGCTGGCTGGGTGAGAACGTCGAGCTGCCGATTGCGCTGCCCACGCTGCTGGCGTGTTTCCGCGCGATGCAGGAATCGCCGATGCTGCAGGGGTTGGCGGCCAGCACGCGCACGCTGATGGTGCGGATCTTCAGCTACTCGTTCCATCGCCAGCCGCCGACCGACGCCACCGGGAACGGAGGCGGTTTTGTCTTCGATGCGAGGAACCTGCCCAATCCAGGCCGCGAAGAGCGCTTCCGTTCGCTGACCGGCAAGGACGCTGCAGTGATCGACTACCTGAACCAGGAGGAGAGCGTCCACCAGTTCCTGGCCAATGTGGTTTCGCTCATCGACTCCAGCGTGGCCGGCTATCTCAAGCGCGGCTTCCAAAGCCTGATGGTGTCGTTCGGCTGCACGGGCGGGCAGCACCGCTCGGTGTATCTGGCGGAGAGACTGGCGAAGCATCTGCGCGGGATGAACGGCGTGGAGGTCGTGGTCCGCCACGTCGAACTGGAAAAAATGGAACTGGAGAAGGCAGACCTGGAGAAGATGGCCCAGTGAGGCCGCGCGCGTGAAGGCCATGGTGCTGGCTGCGGGGCTGGGCACGCGGCTGCGTCCACTCACCGACGATTGCCCCAAGGCGCTGGTGACCGTATCGGGGCGGACGCTGCTTGAAATCACCCTCGCGCGGCTGCGCGGCTTCGATGTGCGCGACGTCGTCGTCAACGCGCATCACTACGCGGAGATGATCGTCGCGTATCTGGCCGCGCATGGGAATTTTGGGATGAGCATTGAGGTCTCGCGCGAGGAAACGCTGCTCGATACAGGCGGAGGGCTGAAGAAGGCAGCGGCTTTTTTTCTCCAGGATGACGAGCCGTTTTTCGTCCACAACGTCGACGTGATCAGCACCATCGATCTGGTCCGGATGGCAGCGTTCCATCGCGAGCAGGGAGCGCTGGCCACGCTGGCCGTCGCCGAACGCGAAGCTTCGAGGCTTCTGCTCTTCGACGCGGCTGGGCAGTTATGCGGCCGCCCCGCGAAAAAGGATGCGGACCCGGAACAAGCGCGGCCGGCGAACCAAACGCACGCCCTGGCGTTTGCCGGGATTCACGTGGTCTCGCCGCGTATCTTCGCGCTGATGCGCGAGGAGGGCGCGTTTTCGATCATCGACGCGTATCTGCGGCTCGCGGCGCAGGGCGAAAAGGTTGTGGCCTTTCGAGCCGATGGAGCATACTGGCGCGATCTGGGCCGGCCAGAGAGCGTCGCCGCGGCGGAGCGGGACGTGGCCAGCGGCGTAGCCGGAAACCAGGGCTCGAATGGCGGTTTGCACCGGAGCCAAAAATAGGAAGGCCTGGTTCCCAGTGCCCACTCGCCCACCGCGGCAAGGTGAGCGACACCGCTGCGAAATTTGCCGAATCCGAGTACCCTGTCGGGATATGGAGAAGAACACCGCAGCGAGCCGAAGCGGGTCGACGGGAGGTTCGCGTAAGGCGGACCCAGCGTTTTACTCGCAGATGCGCCGGCACGCGCTGGAAATGCGGCTGCCCAATATGGCCCGCAACGCGGTCCAGATCGTGCTGATGGACTGGCACGTCGATCGCGGAACCGTGACGGTGCTGGCGGCAGCGGACGGTGCGGCGAGCCTCTACCTGAGCAGCGGCGGCGGTTACGTCGGCGGGAGCGAACGATTCCCGTCGATTCGCACAGCGGCGCTGCACGCGGTAGCGGTGGCCACCAGCCTGCAAAACCACTTCGACCCGACGGAGACCAGCCCGCTGCCGACGCTGGGCGATGTGACGTTCTACAT
>JBAVUB010000050.1:0-8016 GCA_049696575.1 Acidobacteriaceae bacterium
ATGTCGGTCGATGTACCGGAAGAGTACGGCGGCCTGGCGATGGACAAGGTCACGTCAGCACTGGTCTCCGATCGGATCGCAGTCTCGGCCAGCTTCTCGGTCAGCTTCAGCGCGCACACGGGCATCGGCACGCTGCCGGTGATCTGGTACGGGACGGCAGCGCAAAAGCAAAAGTACCTGCCGAAGCTCGCGACCGGGGAATGGATCGCTGCTTACGCACTTTCTGAATCCACGTCCGGATCGGATGCCATGAATATCCGCGCGCAGGCGCGGCTTTCGCCGGACGGCAAGCAGTACATGCTGAACGGCGAGAAAATGTGGATTTCCAATGCCGGCTTCGCCGATCTCTTCATCGTGTTCGCAAAAATCGACGGCGAGCAGTTTTCCGCGTTCCTGGTCGAACGCGACACGCCTGGGCTCACGATTGGGGCCGAGGAGCACAAGCTTGGCATCCGCGGCTCCTCGACCTGCCCGCTGGTTCTGTCCGATTGCGCGATCCCCGTTGAGAACCTGCTGGGAGAAGCCGGCAAGGGCCATCACATCGCTTTCAATATTCTGAACGTCGGTCGTTACAAATTAGGCGCGGCCACGCTGGGCGGAGCACGCCATACGCTTCGCAACGCTCTGCGCTACGGGAAGCAGCGCATGGCCTTCGGCAAACCCATCACGTCGTTTGGATTGATCCAGGAAAAGATCGCCGACATCGCGGCGGGAATCTTCGCCGGCGAAGCTCTTGTCTACAGGGTGGTCGGCGCCATCGACGCGGCGCTGGCGATGCTCGCGCCGGATGCTCCTGCGAGTGAAGTGCAGAAGCGCATCGAGGAGTACGCCGTCGAGTGCTCGATCGTGAAGGTGTGGTGCTCGGAGATGCTGGAGCGGGCGGTCGACCACTGCGTCCAGATCTACGGCGGCTACGGCTACGTCGAAGAGTATCCGGCGGAGCGCAACTATCGGGACTCGCGCATCAATCGCATCTTCGAGGGCACCAACGAAATCAACCGCCTGATCATCACCGGATTCACACTGAAGCGCGCGATGCAGGGGCGGTTGCCGCTGCTGCCCGCCATCGGCAAGGTCATGGACGAAGTGATGGCCGGTACTGCTCCGCGCCAGGAAGGTTCGGGGCCGCTCGCCGCCGAGAAGGCGTTGCTCGCCAGCGCAAAAAAACTGGGGCTGTTCTGCTCCGGGGCTGCTAGCCAGAAATATCCAACGAATCTGCAGGACCAGCAGGAGATCATGGGCGCGCTGGCCGATATTCTGATCGAAATTCTCGTGATGGAGTCGGCGATTCTGCGCGCGGAGAAGTTCGGGGGACGCAGCGCGATCGCCGTGCAGCTGGCGCAGATGAGCGCCGCGTGGTCGTTTCGCATTATTCAGGATTCGGCCGAGCGCATTCTGGGCGCGATTGCCGAGGGCGATATGCTGCGCACGCAGATGGCGATCTTCCGCCGTCTTGCAAAGCACGAGCCCATCAATACGGTCGCCATTGGACGCGCAGTTGCCGAAGAGATGGTCGCCGCCGAACGTTACACACTGTAAACAGCCTCAGGGCGCTTGCAGCAGCAAGCCTTCGACCAGCGCCTGCCATTCCTGTTCCAGGACCGCGCGATAATACATTCGTCCCGCGCGCCCATACCAGTAATCCGCGTTCGAGAGCGAGCCTTCGCGACGGTGCAGGTAGGCGTGAACGGCCATGCCCTCGGTGCTCTCCAGCTCATCGACCAGGTTATGGGCACGCGGCCAATCGCCTTTGGCATCCCACCACAGCGCGGCCAGCGGAGCCGAAAAGTTCTTTGGGGGTTCGTTCAAAGACAGCGTTGCCTGGAATTCGTTCGGCGACATGATCGAGCGACGCCTCTCCCGTAAGGCAAGATAGCACTGCGCGGCCCTGACTACTGCAGAATCAGTTTCCCAATCGTTGCCAGCTGCATGTTCGACGTGCCCTCATAGATCGATCCGATCTTGGCGTCGCGATAGAACTTCTCCATCGGATAATCGCGGACGAAGCCGTAGCCGCCGTAAATCTCCACCGCCTTACTGGCGACTTCCTCAGCAACCCGCGAGGCAAACAACTTCGCAATCGCCGCCTCTTTCACAAACGGCACGCCCGCGCATTTCATACGCGCAGCGTTGTAGACCAGCATGCGCGTGGCTTCGATTTGGGTGGCCATCTCCGCCAGCGTAAACTGAACCGCCTGGAATTCCGCGATGGCCTTGCCGAACTGCTTGCGCTCTTTGCTGTACTTCACGGCCAGCGACCACGCTCCTTCGGCCAGCCCCAGCATCTGCGCTGCGATTCCGATGCGGCCTTCGTTCAGGGTCTCAATGGCAATCTTGTAGCCCTTGCCGACATCGCCGACCACATTTTCGGCCGGCACGCGGCAGTCGTCGAAGAGCAGCTCACAGGTCGACGAGGCGCGAATGCCCATCTTGTCTTCTTTGTGCCCGACGGCAAAGCCTGGCGTGCCGCGCTCGACAAGGAAAGCGGTGATGCCGCGATAACCCGCCTCGGGATTCACCGTCGCGAATACCAGGAACAGGTCGGCCTCCATGGCATTGGAGATCCAAAGTTTTCGGCCGTTCAGGACGAAACCGTCGCCGTCGGCGCGCGCCTGGGTGGCCAGCGAGAACGCATCGGAACCCGATCCGGCTTCGCTCAACGCATACGCGCAGACTGTTTTTTCCCCCATGCGCGGAATCCAGCGCCGTTTCTGCTCGGCATTGCCCCAGCGCAGCAGCGCATTCACTGCCAGGGTATTCTGCACGTCGACGATGACGGCGACGGCTGGATCGACGCGCGCGATCTCCTCGACGGCCAGCACGGCGCTGAAGAAAGACGCCCCGGCGCCGCCCAGATCGAGCGGAGCCTCAATCGCCATCAGCCCCAGCTCGAAGAGCTGCCGCAGGATGCCTGGATCGAGCTTCTGCGCCTGGTCCATCTCACGCACACGAGGAGCGATCTCCTGCTGCGCAAACTGGCGCACGGTGTCGCGCAGCATCGTTTCTTCTTCGGTCAGCGAGGTCAGGGGTGGAATGTTTTCGACAGCCGGCTCTGTTTCGGGCATGAGGACTCCTTCCAGCGCAGCTGGCTGGTCAGAACCTGAGACTATCCTGGAGGGGTGACCTTACGCCATCCCGGAGCCGCGCTTTTTCGCGCGCAATGGCCGACAGCAGCAGCAGCTCCCCGGGGCTCTAATTTCTATGTGAAGTAATCAGCGCCGAACGCCAGCTGCGTCCAGTTCCTTCGTCACATCCTGGTCTGAATCGCCCAGGACGACCGGCCGCATGCTGCTGTAGCCAGGCATGACCCGCAGACGCTTGAGAATCTTCCGCGTGAGCCCGGTCAGGGGCTGATCGAGGAGATCGAGCACCGGAACCCAGACGCGTTCGCCTGTGTCCTTCGCCAGCAGCTTCTGCTCGTTCATGGTGAGGCCATAGACGGTCACGTAGTAATTCGTATTGGTGATGGAGTGCCGGACGGTGAGCAGGAGCATGTCTTCGCTCTCGTGGCCTTCTTTAATCGAGGGCAGCTCCCACATGTTGGGCATTTGCGAAGCGTCGGGCGGGCGGCGCTGCAGCAGCACCTCCGCTTTGGGCCACTGCCGGCGCTGCACCAGCGCCAGGGCCGTCTTGTGGCTCAGCATTTTCCTGGTGCGGGGCACCGTGTGTTCGCCGCGCGTGGCACAGCCTTCGCGGATCGGGCAGGCCAGGCACATTGGGGCTTTGGGCAGGCAAACGGTCGCGCCCAGCTCCATCATGGCTTGATTGAAATCGCCGGGCCTCTCGGGATCCACCAGCTGTTCCGCGGCGCGGCGGAGTTCTCCGCTGCGGGCCACGCCCGGGACGGGTTCATGGCCAAAGTAGCGAGTGAGGACGCGCTCCACATTGCCGTCGACGGCCGCAACGGGCTCGCCGAAGGCGATGCTGGCGACAGCTGCCGCGGTGTAGACACCGACTCCCGGCAGGCGGCTCAAAGCCGCCGCTGTCCTTGGAATTTCGCCCCCATGCTCAGCGACCACAGCTCGCGCTGACTCGTGCAGCGCCCGGGCGCGCCGGTAGTAGCCAAGGCCGCTCCACAGAGCCAGAACTTCTGTTTCTTCGGCCTGGGCGAGGGACTGGAGCGTGGGAAACCGGGCGAGGAAGCGGGTGTAGTAGTCGATCACGACGGCTACTCGGGTCTGCTGCAGCATGGTTTCTGAGACCCAGATCGCATACGGGTCGCGGGTCTGTCTCCACGGCAGGTCCCGCGCATTTTGATCGAACCATTGCAGCAAATTTTGGCGAACGTCCACCGTGCTCCTGCTCTCGGGCCTGCGAAGATTGTAAGTTTGATTCCAGCCACTTTTGGACCATTCGGCAATCCCACGAAAGGCGGAGCACCTGGTCGATTACTCCAGTATTGGCGTGATTCGAGGCAGGGCCGGAGTTTCAGCCGACCCGGCTTCGACCGCTGTATCTTCCTGTACCCTGAACAGTTACCGCATGGCATCCTCTTCCTTCATTCGCCGTCTGCCGAAAGCTGAGCTGCATCTGCATTTGGAAGGCACGGTCACTCCGGAGACCCTGGTGGAGCTGAGCGCCCGCCACGCTGGGCCGCCGCTTGAGCTCGCCGAGGCGCGCGCGCTGTATGAGTACACCGACTTCACCGGGTTCCTGATGGCCTTTAAGGCGGTGAGCGAGCAGCTCCGCACTCCTGAGGACTACGAGCTTGTGGCGTGGCGGATGCTCGAGCGCCTGGCGCGCCAGGGAGTTGTCCATGCTGAGGTCTACGTTTCCGTGGGGGTGGTTTATTACTGGCGGCGGTGCGAGTTTGAGCCGCTGTTCCTCGGGATGGAGCGGGCGCGGGCGCGAGCTGAAGCGGAGCTGGGGATTTCTCTTTACTGGATTTTCGATGCGGTACGGCATTTTGGACCGGAGGAGGCCGCGCGTGTCTTTCGCAAAGCGGCTGAGATGCGTCCGCAGTTTCCGTCGATCGTGGGGATCGGGATCGGAGGCGATGAGCGCCGCGTTGGGACCGAGCCGTTCCGCGAGCTTTACGCTGAGGCTCGGGACGCTGGGCTTCGGCTGACCGCGCACGCCGGCGAAACCGCGGGGCCGGAGAGCATCTGGGGCGCGATCAACATCGGGGCGGAGCGCCTGGGTCATGTTCTCTCGGCGGGGCAGGATGCGGAATTGATGGACCTGCTGGCGGAGCGGCAGATTGCGGTGGAAATCTGCGTCACTTCGAACCTCCGCACCGGGTGTTGCGCCCGCGTGGAGGATCATCCGCTGCGCCGCTACTTCGATTCCGGGCTGATGGTAACGTTGAACTCCGATGACCCGGCACTGTTCGGGAGCGACCTCGAAGGAGAGTACTGTCTTGCGCGGAAGAGCTTTGCTTTCACTGAGGAGCAACTGCGGGAGGTGGCAGCGAATTCCATTGAGGCAAGTTTTTTGCCGGCCGAGCGGAAGGTAACGCTCCTTCGGCGCATCGAATCACTCGAATGATGTATGTGCGCCGGAATTCAACCGATATATAACGCAGACACCATGAGCCCCGGCGCGAACCTGCGCTATCATGGAGCCATGGCGCCCTGGGGAACGCGCATGTTCCGCTGTCACAGAAAAAACAAGAAAGTCAGCATTATGGAAGCCCTGGTTCCCGAATCAACTGAGTCGTCGTCGGGCGCGCTGCGCGCCATTGGATGGACCTCAGTCGCGCTGGCCGTCACAGCTCTCGGACTGTACGTGGGGCGGGAATTGCGGCTGCGCTACAAGTTCAACCGCCGTACCCCGTCGGACATGTACTCGCACGCGGGGGAAGAACTCGGCGCTGAATACGGCATGGGCATTTAGCTCCCCGCTGCCTGTTGCCAGGTCCCGGCGCTTGCCGTCTTAGTGTGTGCGCTCGACCAGGTATCTGGCTACGGCCTTCAAACCTGCAGCCGCATCTGCGTAGGGCTCCAGCGCAGTGAACGCTTCGCCGATGAGGCGGTTCGCGTCGCGCCGCGAGGCTTCGATTCCGAAAACAGCCGGCCAGGTCGCTTTGTCGCTGGCCAGGTCTTTGCCCGCGGTCTTGCCCAGATGCTCGGAGTCCTGGGTCATGTCGAGGATGTCGTCGACAATCTGGAACGCCAGACCGGCTTTGGCGCCGAATTCTGTCAGTCTGCGCGCGTCGTCGACGCCGGCTCCGGCGTAAATCCCGCCAGCGACAATGCTCACCCGGATCAGCGCGCCGGTCTTCGCGCGATGAATCGCTAAGACGCTTTCCGCGGTCGGCTTGGTGTGCTCGCCTTCCAGATCGAGCACCTGTCCGCCGATCATGCCCTCCACGGTGCCCGTGGCCTCGGCGATGAGCCCGACAATTTTGATCGCCTGCTGCGGCGGGCAATGCAGGGCCGCCAGTGTCTGGTAGGCGAGGGTCTGCAGCGCGTCTCCGGCCAGGATCGCAATGGCCTCGCCATATGCGACGTGGCACGTCGGCTTGCCGCGCCGCAGATCGTCGTTGTCGAGAGCAGGCAGATCGTCGTGGATCAGCGAATAGGTATGCAGCATCTCGATCGCCGCGCCGAGGTCTTCGATCCCTTCCGGCAATCCTGATCCGCCGTGGACGGCGTTGATGGTGCGCGCCGCTTCCATCGCCAGCACCGGGCGCAGGCGCTTCCCGCCCGCAAAGACGCTGTGGCGCATGGCCCCATGGATCGAAGCGGGCGTCTGAGTCACTGGCGGCAGAAGCCTCTCCAGAGCGCGATCGGTGCGCTCCACGCCGTCCCGCAGAATCTGCTGAACATCGACCTGCATTTCGATCATGTTATCTGAAGCTGCTGACATCGAGCCTTCGCCTTCCCTTCAGCCACAGGACGAGTGTAATTGCCAGCGCGGCCAGCGAGAGTCCGATCCCCGCCCATTGATCGCCGGTGATGCGCCAACGCACATCGATATGACTTGTTCCAGCCTCTATAGGGATCGCCATCAGCCCATCGCTGCGTCGCATTCGCTGGCTGACGACTGCATCATTGCGTGTGACTCGCCAGGCCGGGTAATCCATCAACCGCAGCACTACGTATACAGACTGGGCGGTGACGATCGTGATTGACTTGTGTTCCGGGGTCCAGCGGCCGATCTTCACATCGGCGGCGATCTCCTCGGCCGGGTCCGCGGTCCACTGGGAATTGCTGCTGTCGGCGGAAGCCTCTTCGGCAGTCAGGGTTCTGAACAAGCGCACCTGGGGCAGGCCCTGCTGAATTTCGCTGTTGTCCGCGCTCTGCGGCGTGTATTCGTCGGTGCCTTCGAAACCAGTCTCGTGGAACGCGGCGATCTGCGCCTGCACATTGTCTTCGTCGTCGCAGGGCTGCCAAAACAGCATTGACGAAAGGACCGCCATGCCGCCCGCCAACAGCAACATGATTCCAGCCCGCACGGCGATGGCCCTGCGCGTCGCCGCTTCGCCTCGTAAGGCGAGGCCCGCCAGCGCGGCAAAGACGAGGCCCAGGACCATCATCCACCGCCAGGGAAACTGGAGAAACTTCAGCTCCGGCGCCAGATGCCATAGTCCATCGCTCCATCGCAGCTGCAGGATGGAGATGACTGCGCCGGCGACGACCAGCGGCATCCAGATCGCGTTGCGCTTGCGCCGCGCAAGCCACGCTGCAACCACCGCGGCGACGAAGAGCGAAACGACAATCCACGAGACGGTTCGCAGCACCTGGTTGTGGTAGACGACGTCGAATCGTTCGTCCGCGGAGACCCCGGCCAGCTTCGCGTATCCAAACAGGAAGCTGTCTTCGACGCGCATCAGCGGCCCGATGGCGCGCCCGATCTCCACCCATCGCTGCTGGTAGAGGGCGGGAATCAGCCAGAACCCCGACAGCCCTAACCCCAGCGCGACTCCGGCCGCGGCTCGTCCAATCAGCCGCCAATTCTTTTCCTGCGCGGCCGTGACAGCCACCAGAACCGCGAGCATGTAGCATCCCATCACTCCGGCCGGAGCGTTCGTCAGCCAGACCGCCGCGACCGTGAGTGCGAGGGGCAGGAGGG
>JBAVUB010000051.1:0-3390 GCA_049696575.1 Acidobacteriaceae bacterium
GGGCAGCGCTGCCGGTGCTGCCGCATGCGCTGGATTTGCTCGATGGCAAGACCGAACATGCCGCGCCCGGTGGTGAGAGCCATCGAACCATGGGTCAAGCGAAGAAGGGCCACCGCAACAAAGGGAAGGGTTGAACGGAAAGGTCGACGGAAAGGTTGAACCAGCCTGAAATCTCTCTTTGCGAAAATCAGCAGCCTCACCCAGCACTTTCTCATTCCCCTGGGACCCTGGGGCGTGCTGCTGGGCTCGTTCATTGATTCCGCGTCGATCCCCATTCCCATCGACGTGCTGATGGGACTCTGGGCCTGGAACGACAAACGCCATTTCTATATCTACGCCCTGCTGGCCGCGCTAGGCTCGACCCTCGGCGGGCTGATTCCTTTCTATCTGGGGAAGGCCGGCGGCGAGCTGTTTCTCCTGCGGCGGGTCAATCGCGCACGCTTTGACGCTCTCCGCGCCCAGTTTGAAAAACAGGAATTCCTGGCGGTGATGATCCCTTCGCTCCTCCCGCCGCCCACCACCTGGAAACTGTTCGTGTTCGGCGCCGGTGTCTTCGAGATGCGCACCCTCAACTTCATGCTGGCGGTGTTCGTGGGCCGATGCATCCGCTTCGGCGTGGAAACGGCGCTGGTGGTGAAGTACGGGCCGCAGATCGTAACCGTGGTCGCCGACCTGGCCAGGCGCCACCTGGTCCTGACGCTCCTGGCCCTCGCGCTCATCTTCGGCGCTCTGGCCTGGTGGATGTGGAGCAAGCTGCGCAAGCGCGTCCCCGGCACCGCGCCCGAAGGGCTGTAAATGGCCGCCCCAAAAGCAGGACCCCGTCAGGTTCACCCGACAGCAAGCAGCGAACGCTCCTGGTTGCCAATCGTCAATCACTTCACCCGCGCCAAAGGAATAATCACCGACCCCACCTCCGACGTCCCCGGATCCTGCACCAGCACCCGCAACACCGTCGCTCCCTTCTCCGGCTGCAGCACCTCGTGGAAGAGAATGCCCGACTGCAGATACGCCTGGTACTGCGGCTCGGTCAGCTTCAGGTTCAGCCGCTGGTTCGCCTGGTGCAATACGTTCCCCGCCGCATCCTGCTCGATCGTGTAGACGTCCACCGCTCCCCGCCGCGCATCGCCGTCCTTCGGCAAACGAATATTGCCGATACCCACCACCCCCACAATCTGCAGAGACTGCGCCTGGGGTTGATCGACGCGATTCAGCTTCACCTGCAGCGGCACTGCGGAGGCGTCCAACGGACTCCGGATCGCCGCCAAAAAGGAGTTGTGGCTTTCATCTTCGCTGGCCGCCGTATCTTTGAACGCAAAATAACCCCGCGGGTACGCGAGGCTGAGTTCAGGCCGCCGCACTTCGACGGTGAGCTTGTGAAATTTCCCGTCCACTTCCCCGGCCGGCAGATAGAAGCCCAGCGTATAGGCGCCTCCCGCATCCTCGACCACTGCGCGGATCGCGCTGGCAATGTTGTTGGTGTTGACGAAGGCGTGACCGCCGGTGTCGGCGGCCATGTCCACCATCGTGTCAATGCCCACCGGCACCGTGGTATGCCCCAGCGGACGTCCCGCTTTCCCCTCCGCGTACGCATCGCCGTCGACGTCGTCCATCGAGATCACCGGCGCTCCCGGCAGCAGTCCGCGCGCGTCCACCGGATAGGCAACGATGTTTCCCCGCGCCAGCACGCGTGCGACGGCCTCGCCGGAAAAAGGAAGATTCGCGGTCAGCCACAGCAGGTTCTTGCGCCCCGGCACATCGGCGACATGGGCGGCAATGGCCGTCAGCGCCGACATCGTGATTTCGCCCCGGCGCTGATTATTGATGTCGGCCAGCGCCTGCGTATCCACCGTTGCCTGGTCGCCATAGCTGAAATCAGGCATATCCGAAACCTGCGTGATGCTCGGTTCAGCCGAATCGCGCGCCGTCCCCGATGTGGCGTCGTATTTGCCCACCACGGCCAATAGCTGATCCCGATCGCAGGTGAAGTCGCACAGCACCCGCAGCCTCTCGGTCAGGCCGTAAATCGCGATCCGATCCCCCGGATTCATCTGCTTCAAAAACTCCATCAGCTTCTGCCTGGCCGCGGCGAGCGCATGATCCTCCAGCCAGTACGGCGTTTTCTCGTACGGCTGCGGATCGGATCCGAACAGCGTATTCAGATTGTCGAGCAGCACAATCGTGACGCTTCTCGACTCACTTCCGCTGTTTCGCACCTGATCCGAAAATGTGTTGGGAGGCAGAGGCTGCGCGGCCTGCGCCGTGGATGCCGCTCTGCCTGGTTCGGCGGAGAAGACGCCGATCGCCTGCGCCTTCCCGCGGTCGAGGATCACGAAGTCGTCCCTCGTCAGATCCTTGACCGCCCCATTCTTATCGCGGACAACCACCCCAATCTGGACCAGGTGCGTCGATACGTGAATCGTCGGAGCCTGTGGCGGGTTTTGCGCACCCAAAACTCCCGGCAGCAGCAGACAGGGCGCGAAACCGATAACCCTCCCAACAGCGCGCACCGCGAAGACCCTCATCGCAATCACCCCACGTGAATGCGCTTGAGCTTACCACCGCGGATTGGAATCTGAAGCTGTGCAAGCTGCAAAAGAATGATCGCCGTCCGTGGTAATCCGCCCGGACCCCGATCACAGCGATCGGGCTGCCGATGTGTGAATGCGCAGATGATGCAGGGCCGAGCTTCGCCCCCCATGACCTTCCGGTTCTCCTGCGGCGCGGTTATAGTGGTCCGAACCGGCGTTTGAGCAAGAGCGCAGCGTCGGCCCGTGATCGACGCGCAGATGCGGAGGGTGCAGTGGCTGACCAGTCGTCACGGAACCATGAAGACGCTTCCTCGGGTGGAAGCCCGGCCCCGAACGAACAGGACGCCTTTGCAACCGGTGCGCTCCCTCCGCAGATGGGGGCCGGCGCTACCATCGGTCCTTATCAGCTCCTTGAAATGATCGGCGAAGGCGGCATGGGCCAGGTGTGGCTGGCCGAGCAAAAACAGCCGGTGCGCCGCCGCGTCGCCATCAAGCTGATCAAAGCCGGCATGGATACCCGCGAGGTGGTCGCCCGCTTCGAGTCCGAACGCCAGGCGCTCGCCCTGATGGACCACCCTGCCATCGCCAAGGTCTTCGATGCCGGCTCCACGCCCGAAGGCCGCCCCTACTTCGTCATGGAGTATGTCGCAGGCATGCCGATCACGGAGTATTGCGACAAGCACAAGCTCGCGATGCGGCAGAGAATGGAGCTCTTCATTTTGGTCTGCGAGGGCGTGCAGCATGCCCACCAAAAAGCCATCATCCATCGCGATCTGAAACCCTCGAACATCCTGGTGAGCGAAATTAACGGCAAGCCCATGCCCAGGATCATCGATTTCGGCGTGGCGAAGGCAACCTCGCA
>JBAVUB010000052.1:0-17554 GCA_049696575.1 Acidobacteriaceae bacterium
GGGCATCGGTGATTTCGATGGCAACGCCAAGAGCGACATCCTGTGGCGGAACAGCACCAGCGGTCAGGTCTACCTCTGGTTCATCAACGGGACCGCGACCGCGAGCGGCGCGAGCGTCGGCTCCGCCGCCTCCGCCTGGGTCATTCAGGGCGTGGGCGACTACGATCGCAGCGGCAAGGCCAGCATCCTGTGGCGGAACAGCACGACGGGGCAGGCCTATATCTGGCTGATGAACGGGGCGGCCATCACCAGCCAGGGAAGCCCAGGCACCCCCGCCGCGGTGTGGCAGATAGAACCGTGAAGTTCCCGCTCCTGCCTCCCCCCTCCTGGCTACAGGCGAGGGGGGAGGCAGGTGGGCGTCCGGCTTTACCATAGTCAGGGTATGTCCGACGCCGTCCAGAAAAAAATCGACGCCCTCCGCGACAAGATCCGTCACCACGAGCACCTCTATTACGTCCTCGACCAGCCCACCCTCTCCGACGCTGAGTTCGACGACCTCATGCGCGAGCTGCAGCGCCTCGAAGCCGAGCATCCCAACCTCATCACGCCCGATTCACCCACCCAGCGCATCGGCGGCAAGCCCAAAGAAGGCTTCGCCAAGGTCGCCCACTCGCGCCCCATGCTGTCGATCGATAACGTCACCAGCGAAGATGAGCTCCGCGACTGGGACCGCCGCGTCCGCTCCCTCGCCGGCGACAACGCCGACATCGGCTACGTCTGCGAATACAAAATGGACGGCCTCTCCATGGCTCTCCAGTTCCACGCTGCGCCCGACGGCAGCAGCCATCTCCTGCGCGGACTCACCCGTGGCAACGGAACCATCGGCGAAGACGTCACCACCAACGTCCGCACCATCCGTTCCATCCCGCTGTCCATCTCCGCCGCCAAACTCAGAAAGGCCCACGTCCCCGCAACCTTTGAAGTCCGCGGCGAAGTCGTCATGCCCCTCGCCGCCTTCCGCAAGGCCAACGAAGAACGCGAAGCCCAGGGTCTGGAGCCGGCCGCGAATCCCCGCAACTACGCCGCCGGAACCATCCGCACCCTCGAGCCCAACATCGTTGCCCAGCGCCGCCTCGACTTCTACGCCTACTTCCTCCTCACAGCAACCGGCGAAGATCTCCTTGCCGAACAATCCGAAGCTCTCGACGCCCTCACCGCCCTGGGCTTCCGCGTCAATCCGCACCGCGAAGCCCTCACTTCCATCGAAAAAGTCCTGGCCTTCGTCGAAAAAGCCGAGACCAATCGTGCCGGCCTCGGTTACGAAATCGACGGCGTCGTTATCAAGGTCAACTCCGCCGCCGTCCAGCGCCGTCTCGGCTACACCGGCCGCGCCCCACGCTGGGCTGTCGCCTACAAGTTCACTGCTCGCGCCGGCATCACCCAGGTCGAGGACATCCGCATCCAGGTCGGCCGCACCGGCAAGCTCACCCCCGTCGCCGTCCTCACCCCCGTCTCCATCGGAGGCACCACCGTCTCCCGCGCCACCCTCCACAACGCCGACGAAATCGAGCGCCTTGGCCTCCTCATCGGCGACTACGTCAAAGTCGAGCGCGGCGGCGACGTCATCCCCAAAATCGTCGAAGTCGTCGAGGACAAGGATCACCCGCGCGGCCACAAAGAATTCCGCTTCCCCACCCACTGCCCGGAGTGCAACAGCGAAATCGTCCGCACCGAGGGCGAAGTCGACTATCGCTGCGTCAACGTGGATTGCCCGGCTCGTCTCACCGGCAGCCTCCTCCACTTCGCTTCCCGCGGCGTCATGAACATCGAAGGCCTCGGCGATGCCCTCGTCGCCCAGCTTCTCGATCGCGGGCTGGTCAGGAGCATCGCCGATCTCTACTCCCTCACCGCCGAGCAGCTTCTCTCGCTCGAGCGCGTCGGCCAGAAATCTGCCGACAATCTGCTGGAAGAGATTGCCCGCTCAAAGAACGCCGGCCTCGCCCGCGTCCTCTACGGCCTCGGCATCCGCTTCGTCGGTGAACGCACCGCCCAGCTTCTCGCCGACGAATTCGGCTCCGTCGAAGCCCTCATGAACGCGACTCCGGAAGAATTAGAACGCGTCAACGAAGTCGGCCCGCGCGTCTCGGAGGCCATCCGTGAATTCTTTGACGAGAAGAAGAACCGCGACCTGGTCCACAAACTCGAGAAAGCCGGCCTCACCTTCACCGCCGAGAAACGCAAAAAAACGTCGCAGCTCGAAGGCCTCACCTTCGTCCTCACCGGCACCCTGCCCAACCTCTCTCGTGAAGACGCCAAAGCCAAAATCGAATCCGCCGGAGGCCGCGTCTCCGGCTCCGTCAGCAAAAAGACAAACTACGTCGTCGCCGGCGAAGATGCTGGATCGAAACTCGACAAAGCCCGCGAGCTGGGCGTGAAAGTCATCGACGAAGCCGCGCTGGAAGAACTCCTGCGCTCATAAAGCCGGCCCGAATCCTAGTTCCCGCTTCTCCCAAAGTCCTTCGTCATCGCCGCGCCCAGCACTTTCCCCAAATCCGACCCCTGCACAAACGCCACCACCCGCAGATTCGCCGGATCCGCTCCCGGCCACAGCTTCACCGTGAACGGCGCCTCAAAGCTCTTCCCCTTTTCCAGCTTGCCCACCTTCACCAGGTTCCGCACCACCGCGACATTCGTCAGCTTTTTGCCGTTGTTCTCGCCGGCCAGCACGTCCGTCTGCGTTCGATCCAGCGTGACCGCCACAAAAACATCGCCGCCATGCTTCTCCGATGTCGCGTCCACCGCCACCCGCCCGGTCAGCGCCCCATCGTCTACCGCCGGCGACTCGATCTTCACCGGCAGCATCGGCGCCGCCGCTGCCTTTTCGAACGTCTGCTTAATCTGCTCTCCGGAGTTCGCGACCTTCACCTCTTCGGCCCCGTTCAGGATCACTTGCGGCGTATACGCATCGCCAATGCCCAAAATCTGTTCGTACCCGCGCTGCCGCGCCGTCAGCTGATCCGACGAGTACGGATCCTTCCACCCATCGTGATCCCAGTAGTTCACGTGCTCGCTCAGCACGATGATCTCGGCGCCCGTAATCGGCTGGAAATGATCCAGCTTCTCCGCCCAAACATCCACCGGCGGACAGCTCGAGCACCCTTCCGACGTAAACAGTTCCAGCAGGATCGGCGTCTTCGCTGCATCGGAGGGCGTCGCTGCATGGGCCACGCCGCAGGCCGCCGCGCCGGCGATCAGCACGGCAAGCACCGCCTTAGGGAATCCGCGTCCTCTCATCTCGGCCATGGTTTACCTCCTCATGATTCTCGCGCCGTCCGGCCTCCACCGCACACGGCGGCAAACGCCCTGGCATGAGCGTACCCATTGGAAGTGGCCGGATGCCATAGCCACATCTGCGCTTGTTCCCATAGCCAGTTGGAGGGTCAGAACGAGTCGCCCGATCGGCCGCTGCGGCGGAGGTTTACCCCTTCGGCGCGTAATAGCCCTGACGCACCCGGACGCTGTACCGCCGATCGAGACAAAATAAATAAATGGTGCGGAAGGCGCCGTCGGTCTTGAAGTCCGCCGGCTTATAGACCAGCGCATACTGGCTGCGCAACTCGTCCTGGATCTCCTGGAAGCTGTTCGGCATGTCCTCAATCCGCGTCGGGAAGAACGCCTTGCCGCCCGTTGCCGACGCCATCTTTTCGAGGATATCGTCGCCGCGATCCCGACTGGGGCTCACGTTGGTGCTGATCGCGTAGATGTTCGTCTCCGCCCGCTGGCATTCCTTGATGGAGTCTTCCAGATACGCGTGGCTCTGGTTGTCGTCGCCGTCGCTCACCAGCACAATCGCCTTGCGCACCGGTTCCTGGCCGCGCGCCGTCAGCAGCTTGTCGCGGCACGCGCTGTACACCGCGTCGTAGAGCGCCGTTCCTCCGCCCGGCCGCAGCGATTGGATTCCCGCCGTCAGCTGGTCCAGGTTGTTCGTCCAGTCCTGGCGGTAATCCGGCGTCACGTCGAAGCCTTCCACGAAGGCCTTGTCGGACTGAGGATGCACAATCTGCAGCAGAAACGCCGTCGCCGCCTGCTGCTCAAACTCAAACCGCTGCCGGATCGATGTGCTGGTGTCGATCAGCACCCCAACCCGCAAAGGCAGATTCGTCTGTTGCGTGAAGCTGTACACCTGCGCCGGAGCCTTGTGATCGTCCAGCAGCGCGAACTGGTTTTGCTGCAGGTCTCGGATGAAGTGCCCGTGCTTATCCGTGACCACGAACTCCAGGTACACCTCGTTCACGCTCACCGGAATCGTGAACTGCCCGTTATCGCCGCTCTGTTGCGGATTTTCACCCGTCGCGGGCGGGGCGGGCTGCGACCCTGTCGGCTGATTCTGTGCCGGAGGCGCCTGAGCAGGCGGTACGGATTGTGCCGGCAAGCTGGCCGCCGCGCACAGCGCGCACGCCAGAACAAGAGAGGAAAGAATGACTGCTTTTTTCATCGAAGCGTTCCCTGATTTTACCCTGTCGCAATCGCCACGCGCATTCATCCAAAGTGCTATCCGCGCGCCGCCGCCCTTTCCGGCGTACCAGCCTTGCCACCGGGCTCCCCTCCCCGGCACAATCGTTGCATGAGCGATTCGCAGAAGACCGCCATCTCCACTCCGCATACTCCCGCCGCCATCGGCCCCTATTCCCAGGCCATTCGCCTCGGCAATCTTATTTACGCGTCCGGCCAAATCGCCCTCGACCCAGCAACCGGCCAGCTTGTTGCCGGCAGCATCGCCGAGCAAACCAACCGGGTGCTCGAAAACGTCAAGGCCATCCTCACCGCTGCCGGCACCGATCTTGCCCACGTGGTTAAGACGGTTGTATTTCTAAAAAGCATGGCCGACTTCGCCGCCATGAACGCGGTCTATGCGAAATATCTCGCGCCCGAGGGTGTCACGCCGCCCGCCCGCTCCACCGTTGCCGTCGCCGGCCTTCCCAGAGATGCCCTCGTCGAAATCGATGTCATCGCCACGATCTGATTCTGCTGAACCCTGTACGCTGAACACAGAACACTCTCATCCCCAGGAGTTTTCCATGCCCGACACCAAAACCGAAAAAATCGAAAAGACCGACGCCGAGTGGCGCGCCCAGCTCACTCCCGAGCAGTACTACATCACCCGCCAGAAAGGTACCGAGCCCGCCTTCACCGGCAAGCTCACCTATAACCACGACACCGGCATGTATCGTTGTGTCGCCTGTGGCGCCGATCTCTTCCCCTCCGACACCAAGTTCGACTCGGGTAGCGGCTGGCCCAGCTTCTATCTCCCCGTCAACTCCGCGGCCGTCGAAACCCACGAAGACAACACCCTGGGCATGCGCCGGATCGAAGTCAACTGCGCCCGCTGCGGCGCTCACCTCGGCCACGTTTTCCCTGACGGCCCGCAGCCCACCGGCCTGCGCTACTGCATCAACTCCGCGGCCCTGAACTTCGACAAAGCCAAATAGCCCGCCCCGCTCCCGAGGCACGCATGATCGAGCGCCGCACCTTGCTGTCACTCTCGGCTCTTCTCGGCGCCTGCGGCGCTTTGCTCATCGCAACCGTGTCCTCGCAAAACCCCAGCGGCGAACATCGCGGCCCACCGTGGCGTTCGTCCGCTGCTTCTTCGCAGACCTTTACCATCGCCGGCTCGACGCTCCAGGTCGACTTCGCTCCCGGCTCTCTCGACTTGCCCACGCCGCAAATCATGCAGTGGGTCAAAAACGCCGCCAGCGCCGTTGCCACCTACTACGGCCGCTTCCCGGTTCCCCGTGACCGCGTCCTCATCGTGCCCATCGAAGATCGCCACGGCGTCCTGCAGGGCACCAGTTGGGGCGACGTCGGTGGATTTCCCGCCTTCACCCGCATGCGTCTCGGCCAGCACACCACCGTCGACGAGCTCACTGACGATTGGACCATGACCCACGAGCTTGTCCACGGCGCCTTCCCCTCGCAGGAAGACAACCACCACTGGATCGAAGAAGGAATCGCGGTGTACGTCGAACCCGTGGCCCGCGTGCAGGCTGGATTTTTACAGCCAGAGAGAATCTGGTCCGACATGGTGCGCGACATCCCCAAAGGCGATCCCCAGCCCGGCGATCAGGGACTCGACAAGACCCAAACCTGGGGCCGCACCTACTGGGGAGGCGCGCAGTTCTGCCTGCTCGCCGACGTCACCATCCGCGAACACACCCACAACCGCAAAGGTCTGCAGGATGCACTCCGCGCCATCGTCGCCGCCGGCGGCACCATCGATCAGGATTGGCCGATCAGGAAAGCCTTCCAGGCAGGAGACGCGGGAACCGGAACCCACGTCCTCGAAGATCAGTACAACCGCATGGCCAACGCACCCGTCCCCGTCGACCTCGATGGACTCTGGAAGAAGTTAGGAATTATCAGAACCGCCACCGGCATCCGTTTCGACGACTCCGCCCCCGAAGCCGCGATTCGCATCGCCATCACAAAAACACCCGTTAGCGGCCGCATCACGCCGCAGCCCTGAACCCCGCAATCTGTGATTAAACGCGATCAGGCAACCCCGCGAAGCGGTCCCCTTCCCACTCGCTGAACGCTGAACGCTGAACGCTGAACGCTGAACGCTGAACGCTGAACGCTGAACGCTGACCACTGGCCTTCAAGCCTTGACGACCTTGCCCGCCTTCAAACAGCTGCTGCAAACCCGCAGCCGCTTCGCTCCGCCGCCCACCTTCGCCTTCACCGGGTGCAGATTTACATTCCAGCGCCGCCTGGTGATGTTGTGCGCGTGCGAAATATTGTTCCCAAACTGCGGACCCTTGCCGCAAATATCGCAAACCTGTGCCATGTCTTCTCCGAAAAGACGATTCCCTATTTATAAGGATGTCGTCGAAAATTGCGGCCCAAACCCGCGAGCCCGAACCGAACCGCCCAAACGCCGCCTGACCCCGCACCAGCGCGGAGCTGCCTCACGCGCCGAATCCTCAGTTTACCGGCTATTTCTCTCCCAGGGCAATTTGGCCGTCCTCCGTTTTTCAAATGAGCCCCGGAACGCAGTTTGCATTTGTAGTCCCATTGTGACTACACTGGAGTATGCCCGTGAAAGACACTTACGTCCGAGCCCGCATCGATGCCGCCACCAGGAAGCGTGCCGCCGGCGCCCTCAACGCGATGGGACTCTCCATTTCCGATGCCATCCGTCTCCTCATGCTTCGCGTTGCGGAGGAACGCCGTTTGCCGTTTGAGGTCAAGGCCCCCAACGCCAAAACGCGCAAAGCCATTGCCGAACTGGAGGCTGGAAAAGGAAAAGCCTTCGCGACCGTCGATGCGTTAATCGCGGATCTGCATGCGGACGATTGAGCGCTCCTCTGCCTTCAAACGCGACTACAAGCGAGAAGCAAATGGTCCTCATCGCAACACTCTCGACCCCACTTTGTCTGCGGTCCTGCTGGCCCTCGCGACCGATCAGCCGCTCGATGCCCGCCATCGAGACCACAACCTAAGTGGAGACTGGTCGGGCTACCGCGAATGCCACGTCAAACCCGACTTGCTGCTGATTTACCGCAAAACCGGAAGCGGCCTTCTGCGTCTGGCTCGACTCGGCTCCCACAGTGAGCTCTTCAGATAAAAATCTCGCCCCCGCCGGATACCCTCCCAACCCGTCCGGCAATCGACGTTACCACGTCGGCCCCACTGGCCCAAACGGGCTATCGGCAACCGCAAAATTCGCTCCTATACTCGCTCCGAATGGCCACCGCTTCCGCCTTACAAGCACCCGCATCGCCCCTCTCGCGGATCGCGCGCTGGCCCCTCGTCCTGCCCGTCCTACTCGTCCTCTCCATCGCCGCTCCACTCTGGCACATTCACGTCGTCGACCGCGCCATGCCGCCGCGTCACAACGACCTCATCACCCGCTGGCTTCCCATGCAGGCCGCCCTGCGTTATGGCCAGGATCCTTATTCCCCGCAAGCCACCCGCCAAATTCAAACCGCCTACTACGGCCGCCCCCTCACGCCCGCCGACGACATGGAGCCTCAGTACTTTGCCTACCCGGCCTACCTGGTCGTGCTCATGTCGCCCTTCGCGCGCCTCCCCTGGACCGCCGCCTGTCTCGGCTTCGTCCTCATCGCGCCGCCGTTGCTCTTCCTCAGCTTCTGGGCGTGCATGCGCTCGCTCAACATTCCCGTTACGCGCGGCAAAACCGCTCTCGCCGCATTTCTTGCGCTATGCAGCTGGCCGGTCATGTGGGGACTCCGCCTCCAACAGCCCACACTCCTCATCGCCGTCGCCTTGTTCCTCGGTTGCTACTTCCTGAATTGCAACCGCACCGTAGTTTCCGGAATGCTGCTGGCGCTCTCGACCCTCAAGCCCCAAATGGTGCTCCCGCTGCTTCTCTTTCTCCTGCTGTGGGCTTGCGTTCAGCGGTCGTGGACCCTCATCGCCTCCTTTGCGGCTACCTTCGCGCTGCTGCTGCTCTCCGCGGAAGCCATGGTCCCCGGCTGGTTCGGCCATTGGCGCGCTTCGGTGCGAGGCTACGGTCCGCACACCGAACTCCCTCTCCAAAGCATCGCCGGCCCTCTGCCAGGATTAATCCTGACCGCTGTCCTCCTCGGCTGGTGCTTCCTCGTTCTCTGGAATCTCCGCCACGCGCCCGCCGGCTCGCCGCAGTTCGCGCTGGCCATCGCGCTTGCGTTAGCCATCGGCGTCTGCTGCACCCTCACCAAACTCGCCGTCATCTACGACCAGATCCTCATCGTGCCCGGCTGTCTGCTCCTCGTCTTCAGCAAATCCGAGGGCTATTACCCGTCCCTCACCCGCCGCGTCACGCTCGCCATGCTCATCTGGGGATTCCTCTCCATCTACATCGCCATCCTCGGCGAGACCTTCTTCGGCCCCTCCGATTTCTGGGATGGCGTCCCCTGCCGCAATCTCCTCCTGCCCGTGCTCGTCACCGTTGCCCTCGCATTGCAGGCAGCGACAGCCGCTCGCAAGCTGCATACCTCGAAAACCGAGGCCCACATCCCCGTCGAGGCAACAGCATGAGCGACCTGGGCGTCCTCAGCTTTGCCGAGCCCGAGCTCCTCCACCCCGAGCCCGAACCCGGCCACCGCCCCGAGCTCAGTGTCGTCATGCCCTGCCTCAATGAAGCCGAAACCCTCGCCGACTGCATCGACCTCATCCAGCAGACTGTCCACGCGCATCACATCGACGCCGAAATCATCGTCGCCGACAACGGCAGCACTGACGGCTCCATTGAGATTGCCATGTTGCGCGGAGCTCGCGTCGTTCCTGTCGCGGACAAAGGCTACGGCGCAGCTCTCCGCGGAGGCATCGCCGCCGCTCGCGGCCAGTACGTGGTCATGGGCGACGCCGACATGAGCTACGACTTCGGCGACATTCCGAAATTCCTCACCGAACTCCGCACCGGCGCCGACCTCGTCATGGGCAACCGCTTCCGCGGCGGCATTGAACCGCATGCCATGCCGCCCCTGCACAAATACCTCGGCAACCCCGTCCTCACCGCCATCGGCCGCCTCTTCTTCCGCTGCCAGGCCCGCGATTTCCATTGCGGACTCCGCGGCTTCAGCGTTGCCGGCTACAACCGCATGGACCTGCGCACCACCGGCATGGAATTCGCCAGCGAGATGGTCGTCAAAGCCTCTCTGTTCGGCATGAAGGTCACCGAGATCTCCACGCGCCTCAAGCCCGACGGCCGCACCCGCCCGCCGCATCTGCGCAGCTGGCGCGATGGCTGGCGTCACCTGCGCTTCCTGCTGATGTACAGCCCGCGCTGGCTCTTCTTCTATCCCGGCCTGTTGCTCATGTCCGTCGGCCTGCTCACCGGAGCATGGCTGCTCCCCGAGCAGCGCCATCTGTTCGGAGTCAGCCTCGACGTCCACACCATGCTCTATTCCGCCGCCGCGGTCACCCTCGGATTCCAGGCCGTCGTCTTCGCCATCTTCACCAAAGTCTTCGCCATCACCGAAGGCCTCCTGCCAGAAGATCCACGCCTCAACAAGGCATTCCACTACATCACCCTTGAATCCGGAATCCTCTGTGGCGCTGCCCTCTTCCTCCTCGGACTCGCCGGCTCCATCTGGGCGGTTCACCTCTGGAGCGTGCAACAATTCGGCGCGCTCAACACCAGCACCATGCTCCGCCGCGTCATTCCCTCCGTCCTTTCCCTCACCCTCGGCGGACAGATCATCTTCTCCAGCTTCTTCCTCAGCGTCCTCGGCCTCCGCCGCCGCTGAGGCTTCCGCAGTCCATCCCCCCGGCCACCGAATAGTGCTGTTCCTGTGCTCGGTGCCCGGTGCCCTGCACCCTGTCCCCTGCACCCTGTCCCCTGTTCCCTGTGCCCTGTTTTGTTATCCTCACTCCTGTGCGGTTTCTGTTCGGCGTTCTCGTATTGTCGACGGCGGCGCTCCTCTGGGCAGCCCTGGCCGTAGTCCGGCATATCCGTCATCATCGCGAGGCCGCCGGCGCCAAAGCAGAACAGCACGACGATCCACTCTGATTCCGCATTGCAGACACAGGAGCCGCGATGAATTCCTTTGCAGACGCCATGAACCGCATAGCCACCGCCGCCGACCTTTCTGTCCCCCGCTCCCTGCGCCGGCCGCTCGCCATCGTCCTCGGCTCGCTCCTCGTCGCGGTTTGCGCGCACGTCTCCATCCCGCTCTGGTTCACGCCCGTGCCCGTCACTCTGCAAACCTTTGCCGTGCTGCTCCTGGGCCTGTTGCTGTCACCCGCTGTCTCCGCAGCCGCCCTGGTTCTGTATCTCGCCGAAGGTGCCATCGGGCTCCCCGTTTTCAGTCCCTGGGCTGCTCCGGGATTCCTCCATCTTCTCGGACCCACCGGCGGCTACCTGCTTTCCTGGCCCTTCGCCGCAGCCCTCACCGGCCTTCTCCGCCGCCGTTTCTCCAATCGCGGATTCGCAGCCTCTCTCCTCGCCGCTTCCACCGGCAGCCTTTTCATCTTGCTGTGCGGAGCCGCCTGGTTCGGAATCCTCACCCACCAGTCCGCCACCACCGTCCTTGCGCTCGCCGTTGTGCCGTTCCTGGCCGGCGACATCCTCAAGGTCATCGCCGCCGCCGCCGCCGCTTCCGGCCTGCGCCGTTTCCGCCGCGCCTGAGTTTCCCCTCGCAAAGTTAAAGCCCGCGCCAGCAGATCGCTGCGACGCGGGCTTTTTGGCGTGTGCAATCTCGAATCGTCCGCTGCTCCTCCATTAGTCACCCGCACCCCGGTTACCTTCCCGTGAAATAGCAAAAATACTAATTGCCAAATAGGTAAACATCGCGTATCTTCCGGTCAGATTTCCCTGGAAAGGTAGTTCTCTTTTATGCCTTGCGTCAGGCGGGCTGCTGGCCTTTGCCTGCTCTCTGTGTGGCTCCTGTGGACTTGTGCCTGCGGCAATGCTGTTGACCCCGGAACGGTCTCCGCCGCTTCCTCCAATTCCTCCGAAGGCAACATCTCCTGGGCGTCCGAGCCCACCGACCCTCTCGCCACCTATCCCCTCGCTGGCAACACCCAACCCGTCCTCGATCCCAGCATCTTCCGTCAGGGATCCACCTGGTACGCCTTCGCCACCGACGTTCTCGGCGCTCCCTCCGGCAGCTATCTGCCCATCCGCTGCTCTCAGGACAAAATCAACTGGACCGCCTGCGGCAGCATCTTCCCGAAAGCCCTGCCTGCATGGGTCGTCGCCAAAGTCCCAGGCATCGTTGGACTCTGGGCGCCCGACATCTCATACTTCAGCGGTCTCTATCACGTCTACTACGCGGGCTCGACCCTCGGCTCGCAGCGTTCCGTCATCGGGCTCGCCACCAACACCACCCTCGACCCCGCCGACCCTTCCTACAAGTGGGTCGACCAGGGCGAAGTGCTCGCGTCCTCGCCCGGCGATGACTTCAACGCCATCGATCCCAACATCTTCATCGATGCCGACGCAAGCGTCTGGCTCACCTACGGCAGCTACTGGTCCGGCATCAAACAGCGCCAGATCGATCCCGCCACCGGCATGCTGCTCGCTTCCAACACCACCCGCTATAACCTGGCCACGCGTCCCGGCGTCCCGGAAGACCCCATCGAAGGCGCCTCGCTGGTTCGCCATGGCAACTACTATTACCTCTTCGTCTCCATCGATTTCTGCTGCACACCCAGCTACCAGACGGACAACTACAAGCAAGCCGTCGGCCGCTCCACCAGTCCCCATGGCCCCTTCCTCGATGACATGGGCACCCCGATGATGAATGGCGGGGCCACCGTGCTGCTCAAAGGCGACGCCGCCTGGAACGCTCCCGGCGGCGGCACGGCGTATCTCGATCCCGGCAATGGCGACAGCCTCATCATCTTTCATGCCCTCGATGTGAGCCAGAACGGCGCGCAGTGGATGTGGATCAGGAATCTCACCTGGACCAACGACTGGCCCGTCATCGAACCCTGACCGCCAGCCAGGCGTTCAGCTGAGTGTTTGGCGCAAAAGAAGAAGCCCGCGTCAGCGCCAAGCTGATCCGCGGGCTTCGTGTTCGCCGTTGTTGACTCGCCTTCCGCTCGTTTTTTGCTCGTTCCTCTCTCGCCTTGCGCTCGCTCCTTGTCTCGCCCTCCGCTCGCCTCTCGCTGCCTACGAAGCGATCGCAGACCGGACCAGCGGCATCTCCTGGACTCGGCCACGACGCCGCGCCACGATCCGCACCCCATCCGAGGATTGCTCCATCGCCATGGTCTGCGCACAAACGCCGCAGAGCCAGTAGTGTTCCATCCGTCGCGAGCGCTTGCCGTTTTCATCGGCTTCGCTCGCCGTTACATCGAAAACAAAAATTCGCCCGTCACGCAAATAGTGCAGGGGCTTGGCACACTTCGGATTTGCGCAATGACTCACCATCAATCCATCTCCACATCTGCGCTTCCTGACTCGGTCGGATCCCGCTCTCTGCTGAGCCGATCCTGAGCGCTGCTCACTGAAAAGGACCTGCGGGACGACCCGGGGCGGGTCGGTTCCGCAATACTGTGCGACATCTCTGATTACTGGGAATAGGATGCGGGAAAACCAGCCTTCAGTTTTCCACGCCTGTTAGCCGGGGGATCACCAAGGTCATGCTGGTGCGGTTTTCGGACGGTTAACAGTTCTATTTTGGCATAACGCCCCCCGCAGGCGCGGAAAATTCCTGTGAATTCGGCGCCTTCCTCCGACCCTTGTGCAAGAATGATCGTTTGCCCATTGCGGAGCGAAATGTCTCTCCTGCGGTCTACCTTCATCGGCCTCTCCCACAACTCCCGCCTGCGCCGCTTCGCCGAAAGTTCCCGCCTCGGCCGCCGCATGTCTTCCCGCTTCGTCGCCGGCTTCGGCATCGAGGACGCGCTCAGTGCCGCCAACACCCTCGGCTCTCAGGGCCTCGCCATTACCCTCGACCACCTCGGCGAAAACGTCACCAGCCCCGGCCAGGCACGCCAGTCTGCGCAGGTCTATCACTGGCTGCTCGACGCCATCGCCCAGTCGAAATTCGACGCCAACGTCAGCCTCAAGCTCACTCAGATGGGCATGGACCTCAGCCCCGATCTGGCGTTCGAAATCGTTTCCAGTCTCGTCGATCACGCCGTGCAAGCCAATTCCTTCGTCCGCGTCGATATGGAAGGCTCCGCCTACACCCAGGCCACCATCGACCTCGTCCGCAAACTCCACTCCGTTCCCGCCAACCGCGGCCACGTCGGCATCGTCATCCAGAGCTATCTGCGCCGTAGCCCCGACGACGTCGCCACCCTGCTCACCGACCGCATCCGCATCCGCCTCTGCAAAGGCGCCTATCAGGAGCCGGCCGAAGTCGCCTTCCCTGACAAGAAAGACGTCGACCGCAGCTTCGTCGCTCTCACTGAGACCCTGTTGAAAAGTGGCGTCTTCCACGGCATCGCGACCCACGACCCCGCCATGATCGCCGCCACAAAGGACTTCGCCCGCACCCAGAGCATCGACCCGGCCAGCTTCGAATTTCAAATGCTCTACGGAGTCCGCCGCGATCTGCAGCGCTCCTTAATCCAGGAAGGATACAAAGTCCGCGTCTACGTGCCCTTCGGCGAAGAATGGTACCCCTACTTCATGCGCCGCCTCGCCGAACGCCCCGCCAACGTCCTCTTCATCGCCCGCAACATGCTCCGCAAGTAGCAGGTGGCCGCGTTCATTATGCGGTCTTCACAACCCGAATCTGCCCGGCCAGGGAATCCAGCGCATTCCGCATCTGCTTCGACTCCTCAACCGTGAAACCCATGCGAGTGTGAAACTCCCAGGCATCCAGTTCCGCCAAAACCATGGTTAGAGCATTCCGGATTGCAAGCACTTCATCCAGAAGGAAGACCTCTGGCTGGCCCGGGACGATAGAGCGCACCTTCTCCAGCAGAGCCGTTGCCGATTGCTCGGAAATTCCAATGGCCGCCTGAAAATTCGCCACGGCAACCCCGTTGCACACCTCATTCAGGGCATTGTTCCAGTGGTGAATCTCGTCATCTCCGAGCCGCAGAGTCAACCGGTCGGATTGCTGCGTGTCGATCTCCATGTCGATTCCTATCTTAGCCCCCGAAAATAAGCCTTGCCCAGCGCCGGTCGAAGAGCCGTTCCGCAATCCTCGCCCAGAAGATCGAGAATGACAAGCATGCGATGGCGCTCATTCCAAAACGCCTCTCGGCCATCCCGCAGCCCGCTTGTCTTCAGGGAAGCGGGATCGATCATTACTTCCAGGATGAGCTCTGCGAACTCCTCACGGCTCTTGATCTCAGGGAAATCGTCGCCTTTGATTACGTGCGTATCGTAAGCATGCCCTTCAGAGATACGCGTTGCAATTGTGCGCGCCTGTTCTTCATCCATGGGCTTCCGGCTATGTTAGAGCGAAAGTCCCCACGCAAGTCGAAAGAACCGACCGCCGCGAACACTTCAGTCACGGTTTTTCTGAATGCGAACTCAACACTGAGCGCTGAAGGCTGCTCTAACGCGGTTCGTACGGCTCAATCGACAGCAAGCTGCCCAGCGTATGCCGCTCCTCGGGCGTGAAGGTCTGCGAGAATCGCGCCGAGTTCAGGATCTGCGTCCGCTGGTCCGGCGGAATCTGCCGCAGGTCGTTGAACGCCCGCCGCACCATGGCCTGCCGGTCGGCCGGCATCGCGCGCATCGTCTCCGCTGAGCTCCGCACGTCGGCCTTCTGTTCCGGAGTCAGCCGCTCGAACATCTCATTCCGTCCCAGAATCCGCTGCTGCTGCTCCACCGGACGCGACTCCAGCGTCCGCAGCCGGTTCAGGACCCTCTGCTGCTGATCCGGTGAAAGCCGATTGAACCCCGGCTCGCGCCGCAGCAAATCTTCCTGTTGTTGAGGCGACAAATTCTGATGCTGGTTCAGCCATTCCGGCAGATGCTGCTGCCCCGGCCGCCCGCCGTTCACCCCAGGCCGCATCGCCGCAGGATTCCCCCCAAAAGCCGGCCTGGCCGCAGAATTCCCACCCGCCTGTCCCGCAGCGTTTCCTTTTCCATTTCCGTTCTGAGGATTCGCCGCCTTACCGCCCTGCGGTTTTGCCGGAGCGGGCCTCACCGGCGCCATCCGTGCCGCCTGCGCGCGCTGCCGTCCCCACCCCCTCGGCCCAGCAAACGACGAAGCCGGCCACAGAACCAGCAGACACAGAATCACCGCAGACGCCAGGCCGGACGCAATCCCGCGTCCGGGCGTCGCACTGCCCCGCGCCTTGTTCTGAATTCCCGTAGTCATTGCCTTACTTCCCCAATGGCAGAACCGCAAGTTACGCCGCAAATCCACTCGGGCCGGCTCTTCTTTTCCACTCATAGCCTTCGCCCATCATTTCCTTCGTGCTCCCAGCTCCAGGCTCCGAGCTACCGGCTACAGGCTGCTCCCCGTCCCACCGTTATCGCCCGCATCCTGCTGATCCATCGAGTTCAGCTGCTGGAACACCTGCGCATTCTCATCCAGCGACTGCAGATCCTTAATCACCGGCGAAGCCGTCGTTTGTACCGGTGCCGGCTTTGAGAATCCGCCAAACCCCGCATACGTTCCACCGCCCACCGCCACAATCAGCGCCAGCGCTGCCGCAGCCAGCGGCCGCAGATTCACATGATTCCCAAACAGCATCCGTGCCCGTATCCGCTCCAGCCACCCGGCGGGCGCGGCCTGCTGCGCTTCCCGCATCAGGCCCGCCATCCGCGTATCGAAATACGGCGAAACCTCGGGAGCCGTCCACGTATCCAGCAACGCCATCGTCGCCTCGAGCGCCTTCAGTTCCTTCCCGCACGCAGCGCAGCTCTCCACATGCGCCCGCACCGCAGCCGATACCGACTTCGGGGCAAGAAGCAGGTCCGGCAAATTCGCTTTCACATCGCGGCAGATCATACAATCCCCCAATTCCCCATCTCTCTAATCCTGATCGACAAATTCCTTCAGCCGTTCCCGCAGCGTCTGATACGCCCGAAACAGCAACGACTTCGTCGCCGACTCGCTCAACCGCAGGACCTGGCCAATTTCCTTGTAGTCCAGCCCCTGATACTTGTGCATCAGCACCGCGGTCCGCTGCCGCTCCGGCAGCGCCATCACGTGCTTGCGGATCGCCCGCATCCGCTCGTCCTTGACCATCTCTTCCTCGGCGCCCGGATGCATGTCCGCTACATCCGGCGTGGTCCCCGTCTCCGGATCGGGCTGATCCAGGTAGATCGTCTGCGCCGCCCGCTCCTGCTTCGTATCCCGCGCGTGGTTCACGCCCAGATTCGTCGCAATCCGGTACAGCCACGTCGTGAACTTCGCCTCCGCCCGATACGTCTGCCGCGATCGGTACACCCGCAGGAAAACCTCCTGCGCCAGCTCCTCCGCCACGGCCTGATTATGCACCATGCGATACATGAAGTTGACGATCGCCTTCCTGTACTTCTCGATCAGGAAGTTGAACCCCCCATCGTCGCCTTCCCGCACCCGGAGCATGATCTCGGCATCGGTCATCGCCCGCCAGTCGCCAGGACTCGACAACGTCCCGCCCGAACCTACCGCCAACCCGCCCGGCAGCATCCCTCGGTCTAGAGCCGCAGTCGCCATATCCCTGCTAACCCCATCCGGGTCGTCAGGTTGCGCGGAATCTTCCCCGTTTTCGGGCCCGTTTTCCTCGCTTTCCCCTTCGTTTGCCGCCTCTTCGCACCCCTCCGTTACTTCGGGAACCGGACCCAGGACTTCCTCGTCCTCATCCACCGGCTGATCCAGCGGATCGTGATCCACAGGCAGATCCAGCGGATCATGGGGGTCGTCCGGCATCGGCGACGGGGTACGCAAGGCCATATTTTGCCTGATTATTCTACCGTTGAAAACCGAAGGGGCGCGGACAAGATTCCCCGGTCTCCGGCCCCCGGGCCGAGCCCGCAGCCACCAGCTCCCAGCTCCCGGCTAGCGGCTGCCTCTGTACCCTGTACCCTGCCGGGTGCCCCACATCTGCCCGCTGTTGGCAAATGTGGGAGTCGCGCGCAAGCGCGACCCCCAGCTCCCAGCCTCCAGACCCCGGCTGCCCCTGTAACCTGTGACCTGAAACCAGTATCCTGTCCCGGGGCGCATAACTCAGCGGTAGAGTGCCACCTTCACACGGTGGAAGT
>JBAVUB010000053.1:0-16046 GCA_049696575.1 Acidobacteriaceae bacterium
GTCGTCAGCATCCGCGACCCCGAAATCCTCCACTGCATCGATGCCGCTCTCCGCGAGCGCCGCATCGGTGTCGGCCGCGCCATCTCCGTCGTTCCCGGCCGCGCCTTCGAAGTCAGCGCCGCCCCTACTCCCGATGGCGGAGCCGTCGCCGTCCTCCACGACGTCACCGAAATCGAGCGCGCTGAGAAAACCCGCCGCGACTTCATCGCCAACGTCTCCCACGAGCTCCGTACCCCGCTCACCTCCATCTCCGGCTACGTCGAAACCCTCCTCGAGGACGAGATGGATCTCCCCGATCACGCTCGCGAATTCATGGCCATCATTCTCAAAAACGCTCGCCGCGTGAACCGCCTCACCGAAGATCTGCTCGCCCTCGCCCAGGTCGAATCCGGCGAGCACAAGCCGCGCCTGCAGCCGGTGCGCGCCTCCATGCTCGTCCACGATGCTGTCGAGTTACTCGCCGGCATGGTCGTCGAATCCGGCGTCGCCCTCGAGCCCGGCGAGACCACCGACGCGCTCGTCCTCGCCGACGTCGATGCCATGACTCAGGTCTTCGGCAACCTCATCGAAAACGCAATGAAGTACGGAGCCTCAGGCCGCCGTGTCGTCGTCGGCGCGCACGCCCTCGAAGATGCCGTCGAATTCTATGTGCGGGATTTCGGCCCAGGCATGGCCGAAGAACATCTCACCCGCATCTTTGAGCGCTTCTATCGCGTCGACAAGGCTCGCTCCCGCGAATCCGGCGGCACCGGCCTCGGCCTCGCCATCGTTAAGCACATCGTCCTCGCCCACGGCGGCACGATCCGCGTCGAAAGCGAGCTCGGCGCCGGCGCCACTTTCCTCTTCACCCTCCCTCTCGCCCCCGTCGCCCCACCCACTCCCGCTCCCGCCAGCGAAGAAGTACCAGCAAAGGCGGCTCGATAAGCCCCATCCGGTCCTTCCTGATCACTGTTCACTGATCACTGTTCACCGGTTTTATTCTCTGAATTTCCGCGACACAACACTAAAGCGCTGTCGGCGAGCTCCTGAGGCTCCCCCTCGGATTCCTTTCCCGATGAGGGCAACCCGGCCAGCAACAAGGCCTGCGCATTCCTTCCTTCAGCTCCGAGCACACCCGCTCCACATGCTGCCGCCGCGTCTCCGCTTTCTTCACCGAGAGAACCCAGCAGATCCATTCATTGCGCGCCAGCGGAGTAATGTCCTCCCACTTTGCCCGCGCCGCCGGATCGGAAACAAGGGCTTTTCGTAAGTCCGCCGGCACAGTATGCACCACGCCCGTAGAGAGCTTTTCCGTCACGCTCTTACCTTACACTCGATGCTGTTAGTGCTTTGAGGCACGGGATCGGCCGGATCGCTTGGGAATTGCGCTCTTCCTCAATCGCGGAACAGCCTGAACGCCTGCCCAAAGCGTTGCGATCGTTTGCTCGACAACCAGAGTCTGGTCGGGCAAGTCACGCACAACCCCCTGGATAACAAAGAGCGTGGCGAGGCCAAAGATCGTAAACCACCAGGTGTGAGCTACCACGATGTCATCCCTGTTTGGCAATCCCTCATCCCTGGCAACATCGAAAAAGAGTTGCACGAAACGTCCGAACAACGGCGCGCCAATGTCGTTGATATATTGTCCAGCGCGGACGCCGTTGCGGCTCTCCGGCCCGAAGAAGACGTTGCGAAACTGCTGTGGATGGGCAGTGCAGAATTGAATCAAGCCGCGTGAAGTCGCAAAAAGACGCTCTTTCGGTCGAGGATGTTGAGCGGCAATCGCGTCGAAGTTCTGAACCATCAGCCCGATCGTCTCGCGGCTCAACTCGGCAAGGATGTGCGCTTTGTCGGGAAAATGTTGGTAGATCACGGCGTGCGTATAGCCGATCTCTTTAGCGATCGCGCGAAGCGTCACGGCTTCGTAGCCGCGATCGGCAAACATTTTGCTGGCAGCGGCGAGGATTTCGCCCCGCAACCTCTCTTTGCGCTCTGCCCGGCGACTTGGCGATGTGGACGTCACTTCGATAGCTTAGGCCCTGTTGACGCTTTTTTCGACCGATTGTTGATTTATGACCATTGGTTGCAACGCGCCACCCTCTCAAGGCACAGGAGTCGAAGTCTTTCACCATACGCAACCACTGATTAATTTGCAACCAATGGTTATTCACGACCTCCAATCGTCAGGTCGCGCATTTGGATGGGCGGCCAAATACGAGGCAAAAAGGAGAAAACGATGAAAGTTCTGGTGATTGGAGCAGCGGGCAGGAGCGGAGAAGCGCTGGTAAATGAGGCGCTGGCGGCCGGACATAAGGTGACGGCTTTCGTGCGCGGTGCCGCGCAGTACAAGAAGACGAACGTCAGAGTTGTTGAGGGCGACGCGCTGGACGCGGCCGCAGTCGACGCTGCGATCGCCGGACAGGATGCGGTGATCGACGCGCTGGGCGGCAAGACGCCGTGGAAAGTGACGACGAGGGAAACGAGCGCGGCACACATTATTGTGGACGCGATGCGGCGCAATGGCGTGCGGCGATTGCTGAAGATTTCGGTGGTTGGTGCGGGTGAGAGCGTCAGGAACGCAGGCTTTTTCAACGAGCACCTGCTCATGAAGACGTTTCTGCGGGGTCTGCTGGTAGACAAGGCGGGCATGGAGTCCGAGATCGAAGCCAGCAACCTGGACTGGACGCTCGTGCGGCCGCCGATGTTGACCGACGTCGAGAAGACGGGCGTTGCCAGGGTGCTGAGCACGGAGAGCGGCGAGAAGGCGCACAAGATCGGGCGGGCCGATCTGGCAGCCTTCATGGTGCAGCAACTGGAAAGCAGCCGGTATGTGCGTCAGGCCGTGACACTGACTACCACATAGCAAGGCTTCCGCGAAGAGTACGAGAAGGCACTTCTGAGGTTTGGCCTTCGTTCCCTCATCGGTCGACCAACCACCTCTCTCATCGAGGTGATCCGATCTGCCGTGTAAAGGCCTTTAACGATTCATGCGACAGATACTGTGGAAACCCACGGGACTAGCGGAGTGCTAGCTGTGCAACTCATAAGCTCTGGCGTTCGCATCAGAGCATCACCTTCGATCCAACAAGGAGAAAACGAGCATGTATTTAGTCATGGGCATTACTGGAAATGTTGGGGGCGCCACCGCGCGGCATCTGCTGCAGCAAGGCAAACAGGTGCGAGCGCTGGTGCGCAATCGCGAGAAAGCGGCGAAGTGGGCAGACCAGGGCGTGGAGCTGGTGGATGGAGACTGGAACGATGCGACAGCCATAGCGGCGGCGCTGAAAGGTGTTGAGGGCGCGTTTGTTATGTTGCCGGCTGTATGGGCGCCCTCGCCTGATTACAGAGAAGCAAAGGGCGTGATTGCGAATTATGTCGAGGCGCTGACCAGGGTAGTGCCCCCGCGCGTGGTGGCGCTCTCGTCAATGGGCGCGCATAGAACAAGCGGCGTGGGGAATGTCACGGCCTTATCGCTTTTGGAGCAGGGCTTTCGCAGCCTGCCATCTCCAGTCGCGTTTGTGCGCGCAGGCGGTTTTTTCGAAAACTTTCTTTTCGGATTACAGGCCGCCCAGGGCGGAACACTGCCGGTCTTCTACAATCCTACAAACCGGAAATCGACCATGGTCGCGTCCGACGACATCGGCGCAGAGGCGGCAACGCTTCTGACCGGGCCGGCGTGGTCAGGCCATCGCGTCATCGAGCTGGGTTCGATGGTCAGCGCGGATGAAGTGGCCGGACAATTGGGTGAAGTCCTGAAACTCGACGTAAAAGCCTTTGCAGTCCCGCGTGCAGGGTGGCCGGAAGCGTTCCAGCAGTTCGGCATCCCCAAGGGTCACACTGGGCCTGCCGAAGAAATGTTTGAGAGCGTTAACGCGGGATGGATGGACCTCGGAGTCGCGGGTACGGAGCACGTCGCGGGTACGACCTCCGCACGCGATGTGTTTGCAGCCGCAAAGAACGCAGTCAAGGCGTAGGTCCGGGGCAAGCGGCATCAGCCAGGATTCCCCGGGGAAGTGCGGCGCTCACGTCAGGAACGATCGAGGTCGAACCTGAGTTGCTGTTGAGAGCAACGGGCGGAACCGGACGGCTGATCGTCCGCTTCCGCCCTGGTTATTCCGTCGTGGCCCTGGCTTCGCTCGAAGGCGAGCAAAGCTGACTCAGTCGCAGATCGATTGAAACCGTTTAAACCGCAAGAGGAGGATCGCTTTGATTACGAGAGCTGAATACACAATCGACCAACCCGCGCGCGCAGGTCGAACGACTCAATTAGCCGCGATGGCAATAACCGGCCTTGTCGCCGTCATCTGGGTGTACTTCGGAAGGCTATATCTGATTCACGATCCCGGCGAAGGGAGGATCGCCCATCAGCAGCTCGGATACCCGCTCTATATCATCCCTCTGATTGGCGTGACCCACATCCTTGGCGGCGTGGGCCTTCTGATTCCCAATGTGCCTCGATTGACTCAGTGGGTCTATGCCGGTCTCGCGATCACTCTTTTCCTCGCGTTCTATTCACAGCTAAATGGCGGTGGCAGCACCTGGGATTAATGTGATCCGATCATCGTCATGGCGTTCGTCTTTGCTTCGTATGGATTGAGACGCTGCATGCGCGCAAACAGGTGGTCGATATGAAGAACCCGCCCGGCGGGCAGTTTTTGGCAAGAGAATGCGGCGAACGAGGAGCCTATTCGCCGCATCATGCGCGTACTCGCTGGCAGGCGTTTGCTAATCCCTTGTAGTGCATCCTGCCCAATCCCCAGGCTCTACTCCTGCCAGCACGGTACCTCCGTACTATTCACCCCTCCGATTTTGCTTGATCAACCATCGCAGAATTTCTATCCTGAAAAGAGGGAAAGCTCTGTCCGCCCGGTTTCCATCGGTCCGAACAGAGCTTTTTCCTTTCCGGCCCAGGCCGAAAGAGAATCAACGGCGTTCTTTGAAATCGCGATCGAGCTTCCACCTTGTCCTCCGCCGAACCACGCCCGCCAGCTCCAGGGTCCGGGCTGCTGGCTGCTGGCTGCTACCGGAGGGTAATACCCGGCGTACGGTACCTAATTACCCATCAGAATGAGGTACTTGCCACACACCCCTTGGGGAGGGGGGTACCCCCGGCCCCCAGCTCCAGGATCCCGGCTCCCGCCTACCGGCTACGGGCCACAGGCTACCGGCTACGGGCTCCTGGGGTAATACCTGACTTACGGTACCTAACCATCCCAGCAGAATGAGGTACTTGCCAGACCCCTGGGGAGGGGGGGTACCCCCCCGCTGCAAATCGAGCTCCCAGCTCCCGGCGTGTCTCGTCTGAACGCTATCCGCTATCCGCTATCCGCTGTCTTTCCCAGCCCCAGCTCCCGACGGCTTTTCCTTCGACCCTGCACCCTGTTCGCGGTACCCTGTTGCCATGCCCCGGACCGTCCATGCTGTCTGCTCGCATGACTGCCCCGACTCCTGCGGCGTCCTCATCACCATCGACGAAACCGGCCGCGCCACCAAACTCCGCGGCGACCCCTCGCACCCTGTCACCCGCGGTTTTCTCTGCGGCAAAGTCGCGAAATACCTCGACCGCGTCTACTCGCCCGACCGCCTCCTCTATCCCATGCGCCGCCGCGCTGGAGTCCCTAAAGCCTCGCTCCCCCACGGCCGCGAAGCCGAATCTTTCGAACGCATCTCCTGGGATGAAGCTCTCGACACCATCGCCGCCCGCCTCGCCGCCATCGCCCGCGAGCACGGCCCCGAATCCATCCTCCCTTACTCTTACGCCGGAACCATCGGCGTCCTCGGCTACGGCTCCATGGATCGCCGTTTTTTCCACCGCCTCGGCGCATCGCAGCTCGACCGCACCATCTGCTCTGAAACCGGTGGCCAGGCCCTGATCTCCGTCTACGGCCGCAAGCTTGGCACCGACCCTGAAGCTTTTCCAGCCGCGAAGCTCATCATCGCCTGGGCCGCCAATATTCACGGCAACAATATCCACCTATGGCCTTTCATCGAAGAAGCCCGCCGCAACGGCGCAAAACTCATCGTCATCGATCCCTACGCAACCCGCACCGCGCGCGCTGCCGACTGGCACATCCCCATCAATCCCGGCGCTGACTCCGCGCTCGCCCTCGGCCTCATGCACATCATCGTGCGCGACCGCCTCTTCGATCAGGACTACGTCGCCCGCTGGACCTGCGGCTTCGATCAGCTCCGCGAGCGCATCGCTGAATATCCCCCGGATTACGTCGCCTCGCTCACCGGCATCTCCGTCGCCGACATCGAGCGCCTCTCCCACGATTACGCCACCACCGCTCCTGCCGTCATCCGACTCAACTACGGCGTGCAGCGCAGCGACAACGGCGGCGCCGCCACCCGCGCCATCGCCATGCTGCCCGCACTGACAGGCGCGTGGAAACACTACGGCGGCGGACTCCAGCTCTCTACCAGCGGAGCCTTCCGCTGGGATAAAGCCACCATCGAGCGCCCCGACCTCATGGAGGCGAGCCCCCTCGGCCGCGAAGCCCGTATCGTCAACATGTCGGTCCTGGGCCAGGCCCTCACCGAGCTGGGAAGCAAGAAAGACGACGGCCCTCCAGTCCACGCGCTCTTCGTCTACAACTCCAACCCCGCGGCCATCGCGCCCGACCAGGCATCCGTTCTGCGTGGCCTCTCGCGCCCCGACCTCTTCACCGTCGTCCACGAGCAGTTCTTCACCGATACCGCCGACTACGCCGACATCGTTCTCCCCGCCACCACTTTCTTCGAGCACAAAGATGTCCAGGGCGCTTACGGCCATTACTACGTACAGCTCTCCGAGCAGGCTATCGAGCCCCTCGGCGAAGCGCGCCCCAACGTCTGGCTGTTCTCGCAGCTCGCCCAGCGCATGGGATTCACCGAGCCCTGCTTCCGCGACACCCCTGACGACCTCATCGCCCAGGCTCTTCGCGCCGACGATCCCGATAACCAACATCCCTGGTTCGCCGGCATCACGGCGGAAACCCTCCACGCCGCAGGTGGCGCCCAGCGCCTGCGCTTCCAGGAAAACCAGGGCAAACAGCCCTTCCTTCCCTTTGCCGAAGGCCCCTTCGAAACCCCCAGCGGCCGCATCGAGTTCTATTCCGCCACCCTCGCCGCGCAGGGCATCGATCCGCTCCCTGCATTCCATCCTGCCCCCGAGTCGCGCCACGTCGCCGCGCGTGGACGCTATCCGCTCGAGTTCCTGCCCCGCAAAGGCGACAACTACATGAACTCGACCTTCCCCAATCTCCCCGCTCATCGGCAGATGGAGTCCGCCTTCAACGGCGTCCTCGAAATGCACGCCGACGACGCAACCGCCCGCGGTATCGCCAATGGCGACACCGTCGACGTCTTCAACGACCGCGGCAGCATCGCCCTGCGCGCCCACGTCAACGGCAGCGTCCGCCCAGGCGTCGTCGCTGCCCGCCTCAACTGGAATAAGCTCTCCCAGGGCGGCAACAACGTCAATCTCCTCACCTCGCAGCGCCTCAACGACATCGGCGGCGGCCCGGTTTTCTATTCCGTTCTCGTTGACGTTCGCAAAGCTTCCGCGTCCACTCCAAAAGCGATCTAAACTCCGCTTCGAAGACTGAGTGGCGATCAAATGCCTGGCCTGACCGAAACGCTCGCTTGCTGAGGGTCAACCATCGCCTCGATTCGGCAGGGAGAGTTCCAGCCAACTGGGAATCGCTGTTGCACTGGTTGGCATCGATCGGGTTTTATGAATAGGAGCGGGACTCGGGCCACCGTATTTCAAAGAAGCACCGCATCGAAAGGAGCCATCAATGAGCGCGGTACAAGTCGGGCAGCAGAGCTATGAGATGCCCCCGCGAGTGGGGATCAGCATCGCGCATTTTCTCACCGTCGCCAACGTCGAGCGATCGGCTCGCTACTACGAAAAAGTGTTCGGCGCTACCATTCTCAGCCTGGGTGACGGCAACGCACCTGCGTACCTTCAGCTTGCGAATATCTGGATGATTCTGAACCTTGGAGGCGGGCCGACCCCGGATAAGCCGACGGTGACGCTCAGCATTCCCGACCCGAATCACATCAACAGCTTTATGAATTTCCGCGTTGCGGATATTCAGGCTTGCTACAAATTATGGAAAAGTCGAGGAGCCGAGTTCATCACCGAGCCGATCCCCAAGTACGGCGAGATTCGCTGCTACATCCGCGATCCTGACGGTTACATCATCGAAGTCGGACAGAGCACCGACCTTACGTACGGTTAGCGCTCGGCCCGATCGGAGGACGGCGCTGTATCAGCGTTGGGTACCCAATCAATCGTTCGGATTCCCCAGGGGCATAACTCCCATCAACCGCAATACCCGGTCCTTGCGCACTTTGGAGGAAGCCCCGGACGATGAACAGGAGAACAGAATTTCGATCTCAAAAGGAGCACAACAATGACAGCTAAAGGAAAAGTCCTGGTGCTGGTATCGAGCGGTCATGGCTTGCCCCTGAAAGATGGCAAGGTTTATGCCGGCGCTGGCTACTATCTCAACGAGCTTACGGTTCCGGTTCGCGCTCTGATGAACGAGGGCTACGAAATCACTTTCGCCAACCCCAAAGGCAACACGCCGCAATTGGATGTCCATTCAGCCGTAGCCGACTTCTTCGGTGGGGACGAGGCTAAGCTCCAGGATTATCTGAAATTCCGCGACACCCTGACTGGGCTCAAAAATCCAACCCGTATCTCGGATGTCATCGCATCGGGCCTGGATCAATATGACGCTGTTTTCGTCCCCGGCGGCCACGGCCCGATGATCGATCTTCTCGATGATCCCGACGCCGGCGCCGTGATGAGGCACTTTCACAAAACATCCAAACCTACGGCAGTGCTCTGCCATGGCCCGATTTCACTTCTCTCGGCTCTTCCGAATTCAACGGAGGTGGTCGCCGCACTGAGCGCCGGCGATGCCGCAGGAGCGCGGGCCAAGGCTCAGGGTTGGATCTATTCCGGATACAAGGTGACTATCTTCTCGACAGCGGAAGAGCAGCAGCGGGAACCGGTTGAGATTGGTGGAAAGGTTCTCTTCTACCCGGACTTCGCCTTGAGTACGGCGGGCGCTGACGTAAGTGTGCGCGCCCCATGGACGAGCTATGTCGTTCAGGATCGCGAGTTGATCTCAGGTCAGAACCCGTTCTCTGATTACGCGCTTCTGAAACTTCTTCTACCGGCACTCAATGAGAGGAAGAAGGTGGTTTCAGCGGCATGAGCATCGGAGACGCCCGGAAAGAGCTAAATGAGTGTGCGCCACCGGTCCAGATGAGCGCTGCTCGTCGGAATTGGAGCCGTCCATGAGCGTAGTCGAACAGAAGAGCTATGAGATGCCCCCGCGCGACGGGTTCACCGTCACCCATTTCATCACCGTCGCCGACATCGGCCGATCGGCTGATTTTTATGCAGAGGTTTTCGACGGCCGCATTCTGAGCAGAGGCGACAGCAAGGGTGCGTCTGGTCACATTCGGATCGCGAATACCTGGCTGATTGTCAACGTCGGGGGCGGGCCCACCCCGGACAAGCCGTCGGTGACGCTCAGCGTCCCCGCCGACCCGGATAAGGTCAGCAGCTTCCTGAATATCCGCGTTGCGGATATTCAGGCGTGCTATGCACTATGGAAAAATCGAGGAGCCGAGTTCATCACCGAGCCGAAGGAAAAGTACGGCGAGATTCGCTGCTACATCCGCGATCCTGACGGCTACATTATCGAGGTCGGACAGAGCACCGACCTTACGTAAGGCCGACGCTCGGCCGGGATGGGAGAGACCAATGATGTTGCTGTCGATGTTGCCGCCGGCATCGTGCGCCGCTCCCACGGCCTTCACCCGCATTCTACTTGCGACCGAACCCGTCCCCCACGCGAATCGCGCTGATATAATCGCCTTTTCCCAACGAACGGCCCGATTTTGAGCAGTGAGGGTGTGCATATTTTTTCCGTGAACTCCTGGAGCGCTGGCTCCCCGCACGTACCATGCAGGAATTTGCGCCGGCTCCTGAGGCGCTCCCTGGCGTTGGTTCTCTTCCTGGCCCCCCTCCTCCCGGCCGCGCCGCTCGTCGCCCAGGAAGCCGCCGCCCAGTCCGCCGCCTCCAGCGACGTCGGCCAGAAGATCCTCGAGATTCGCGTCATCGGCAGCCGTCGCATTCCCAAAGAAACCGTCCTCGCGCGCATGTTCTCGCACGTTAACGATACCTACGACCCCCTCACCGTCGAGCGTGACTTCAACTCCCTCTGGAACACCGGCTACTTCGAAGACGTCCGCATCGAAAAAGAGGACACGCCCCAGGGCGTCATCCTCGACGTCTACGTCCGTGAAAAACCCACCATTCGCGACATCACCTACAAGGGCAACAACTCCATCACCAATTCCGACATTCTCGACCGCTTCAAGAAAGAGAAGGTCGGTCTTTCCGTCGAAAGCCAATACGACCCCGCCCGCATTGCCCACGCCGTCACCGTTATTAAGGAAATGCTCGCCGAGCATGGCCACCAGTTCGCCATCGTGCGTCCCGAGGTCAAAGCCATTCCCCCGGCTTCCGTTCAGCTCAACTTCATCATCAAGGAAGGCCCCACCGTCAAGGTTGGCAAGATCAGCTTCACCGGCAACCAGCACGTCAGTTCCCGGATTCTCCGCGAATCCATGCGCAACCTCCGCCCCATCGGCGTCCCCCACTCCCTCATTCTGGAAAACATCTTCGCCCGCACCTACGACGCCAGCAAGCTGGACGAAGATACGGAGCGCGTCCGTCAGGCCTATCGCGACCGCGGCTACCTCCGCGGCGGCCCCACCGGCTCGCCCGAAACCAAAATACGCAACGAATCCGGCCTTTCCTTCTTCACCTTCCGCCCCCGCAAAGGCAAGCGCATTGACATCCACATGAACATCGAGGAAGGCGAACGCTATCGTCTCGCCGGAATCAATTTCACCGGCACAAAAGGCACCGTCAATCTCAAAGCCCTGCGCGCCATCTTTACTCAAAAAGACGGCTCCATCTTCAACCTGACTCTCTTCCAGAAGGACCTCGAAAACCTGCACAAGGCCTACGGCCAGAACGGCTACATCAATTTCAGCCCCGTGCCTACTCCCTCCTTCGACGACGTGAAGCACACCGTCACCTGGAACGTCGACATCGACGAAGGCAAGCAGTTCACCGTCTCCCGGATCGAGTTCCAGGGCAACACCGTCACCCGCGATTTCGTCATCCGCCGCGAGCTGCTTCTCCAGGAAGGCCAGGTCTACAACAGCCACCTCTGGGAGCTCAGCCTCCTGCGCCTCAATCAGCTCGACTACTTCAATCCGCTCCGCGTCGAACAGGACTCCGAAACCCACCAGAACACCGAAGCCGGCACCGTCGATCTGCTCCTCAAAGTCCAGGAAAAAGGCAAAAACTCCATCGGACTCAACGGCGGCGTCAGTGGTCTCTCCGGCGCCTTCCTCGGCCTCAACTACCAGACCAACAACTTCCTCGGCCTCGGTGAAACCCTCAGTGTCCAGGCCAACGCCGGCAGTCTCGCGCGCAATCTGCTCTTCGCGTTCAATGAGCCCTATTTCCGCAACAAGCCTCTCGACGTCGGCTTCCAGGTCTTCGACCGCAAAACCGATTACAACGCCTCCAAAAGCTATTCCCTCTCCGGCAACACCAACGAGAGCTCCGCCGAATCCTCCCTGCTCCAGAATTACAACCAGGGATCGAAAGGCTTCACTCTCTCCGCCAGCTATCCCCTCCGCCATTTCAGCCTCTTCGGCTTTTCCCGCGTCGGCGCAACCTATTCCTGGGACAGCTCATCGGTCCGCGCCTTCAGCCAGGCCTCCAGCAACCTCTTCCAGACCCTCGCCTTCCGCAGCGGTATCCAGGGCCAGAATGCCCTCGAGGGCATCGTCACCAGCTCGGCGATGTTCAGCTACAACTCCAGCAATGTGAACAGCAACTACCTGCCCCACACCGGCCAGTCGCTCGCCGCCACCGTCCAGTTCGCCGGCATCTGGGGCAGCGTTCGCTACGTGCGCCCGGTCGTTGAATATAAGCGCTTCTCCCCCGTCAAAGGCTTCTGGTTCAATCCCCAGGGCCGCAATACCTTCGGCATGCGCCTGCAGGCCATCTACATCACCGGCTTCAGCGGCGATGTGGCTCCGCCCTTCGACCGTCCCTCCGCTGGCGGTGAAGCCGATATTCGCGGCTTCGACGTCCGCACCATCACCCCCTACGGATTCGTCCCCACCCGCGTCCTCTTTGCCCTCACCAATCCCGACGGCTCCACCGTCCCCCGCGATCCCACCAACCCCAGCCTCGGACCCATCGAGGTCCCCCTGCCCGTCTACGGCGTCGCCACCATCGGCGGCGACACCAGCTTTACCGCCAACTTCCAGTACATGATCCCCATCTACGGGCGCACCGTCGGCTTCAACATCTTCGACGACTTCGGCATGGACGTGGCCCTCCGCGACAGCCAGCTCCGCCAGAGTCCCGAAGGCATCGACGCCCTCGATTCGCCCCTCTACGGCTGCCCCAACTACGTCAATGGCACCTGCCAGGGCGGCCAGCAGATCAAATTCAGCCCCACCATCGATCCCATCCACGGCACCAACTACGTCCCGCGCGATTCCGCCGGAGGCGAGCTGGACATCATGATGCCCATCATCAACGCGCCGTTCCGCGTCTACTACGCCGTCAATCCTCTCAAGCTCTTCGATATTTTCTCCCGCCAGAACCTCATCACCCGCAGCATGTTCCCTGCCGGTGGTGCCGGCGACTACTCTTACGCCGAGGCCGAGCAGCTCTACAACGGCCTCTACGTCCTGCGCGAGCCCAGCAAAACCTTCCGCCTCACCGTCGCCACCACCTTCTAGCGACACGCCTCCAGGAACCCCTGGCTCCAAAAAGCTGCCCCCCAGAACCCCCAACCCCAAAAAACGTTCCCCCGCCAGGTTCACCCCATAGCAAGAAGCTTGGGCTCACAACCGGCACCGCCGATAGAACTGGATGCGGGACTTCAACTCCTAAGTACCGCCTGATTCCAAAAACGGAACCCCACCCATGCCCTTCATCCCTCTGGCGAACTGGCCGCTAACGTCACGGCACGTTTGACGGCTCCTTCCCCCGGTCCTATAATTTGCCCAGTTCCTGAGATATTCTCTCTGTCCGCATCTTTGCATTCCCGGGCAAGAATCTAAGCCCGGACCCGTTCCGGTAATCGCGGAAAAGGATTTTTTGAGAGCGAGATGCGGACCAAGCCACCCAGGAAACCGAAGGAGTTCTTGAAATCCATGAAGCACTCGTTGTCACTCGTTTGCGTGCTCGCGTCCGGTTTGGGCGTCGCAGCCGCTGCCCAGGCCGCTCCGCCGCCGGCAGATCCGACCCCCAGCGCCCCGGTCGCCATTACCGGCGCCAGCAAGATTGCCGTCATCCAGTTTCAGGCCGCGGTTACCGCGACCAATGAATTCCAGCGCGATGTCGCCGACCTCCGCAAAAAGTATGAGCCTCAGGAAGCGAAGCTCCAGACGCAGAATCAGGAGATCGAGACCCTGAAAAAACAGCTTCAGGATGCTGGCCCCAACGTCAGCGACCTGGATCGCCAGAATCGCATGCGCGTCATCGACGACAAGACCAAGTCCCTGCAGCGCTCTGCCCAGGACCTCCAGGCCAGCGAGCAGCAGGATGGCCAGGAGACCTTCCAGCAGGTCGGTCAAAAAGTTTTTGACGTCATGGTCACGTACGCGCAGTCCCAGAACTTTGGTCTGGTCCTCGACGCCAGCCAGCAGAACAGCGGCGTGTTATGGCCCTCGCCGCAGTCCGACATCACCAAGGTGGTGGTCGACGCCTACAACACCAAGTCGGGAATTCCGGCGCCCGTCAGCGTACCCTCGGCTCCCGCTCCGCGCTCGACCCCCGGCACCACCAGGACCCCGCCGCAGCCTCACCAGTAGGATCGGCGGAAACCCTTCCGCGGCGGCTTTTTGATCGCGTAGAAAAGGCCGCCGCACCCTCCTGAACAACTCACCCAGCTGGACTGCGCCGGCCTGTGGAAATTTCTGTGGAAGATTCTCCCGGACCGGGCCATTAACTACATCATTACGCGGCGCTCATCCCCGTAAAAAGCCGATCGTCGATCTATCCTCTAAATTTTCAGATGGTTACGTTGGTCGACACTGGTTACACACCTCAGTAACCTCCGCCCTCGCTGCAATCTGTGTTTTCCACAAATCCCCATGAGCCTGCGATGAACGCCCCTCGCCCGAGCCTCGCAGCCAGTCCGTTCCCCTAACGAATAACTCCTCGCTTCGTCGTCTCCACAAACTCCACCAGATACCGCACATCCTCAGTCGCGATTCCCTCCGCCTTCAGCTTCTCCACCGCCTGCGCCGTGTTCATCTTTCCCGAAACCAGCAGCCGGAACGCCTGATGCAGCGCCCGCAATCGCTCCCGATCAAACCCCCGCCGCTCCAGCCCAACCTTATTGATCCCGAACGCGTGCCCCTCCCGCGTCGCCGACGTCAGCGAGTAGGGCAGCACATCCTGCGTCACCACCGTCCCTCCCCCGATATACGCATAGCGCCCTATCCGGCAGAACTGGTGGATCGGCGAAAGCGCGCCCACGGTCACGTAGTCCTCTACAATCACGTGCCCTGCCAGCGTCGCGTTGTTCGCCAGGATGCAGTGGTCGCCGATCACGCTGTCGTGGCCGATGTGCGCATAGGCCATGATCAGGCAGTGGCTGCCCAAACGCGTCATGCCGCCGCCCCCGGCGGTGCCGCGCGAGATCGTCACGCACTCGCGAATCGTGTTGTCGTCGCCCAGCGTGACCCCGGTCGGCTCGCCCCCGTATTTCAGATCCTGCGGCGCAACCCCCACACACGCAAACGGCGAAAATCGATTCCTCGCCCCAGCCGTCAGATGCCCGTCCAGCACCACGTGCGAAACCAGCTCGCACTCTTCCCCCAGCGCCACCTCCGGTCCCACCGTGCACCACGGCCCCACCGTGCACGACCTCGGGATCACCGCTGTTGGCGCGACAATCGCCGTCGCGTGAATGCTCACTCCGGAGTCACCAGTGCCGGCGCTGCTTCCGCTGCCCCGCTCTCCGTCTCCTGGTCGGTCCGCGGAACCAGCTGGCACATCACCGTTGCCTCGCAGGCCAGCTTGCCGTCCACCGTCGCCCGCCCCTCCATCCGGGCCACCCGCGGCTTCCAGTTCAGCACGTTCACCTCAATCCGCAGCTGATCCCCCGGCACCACCGGCCGTCGGAATTTCGCCCTCTCGATCCCGGTAAACACCATCAGCTTCTTGTGCCGGTCCGGCACCTCCGGCATCAGCAATACCCCGCCCGTCTGCGCGATCGCCTCCACCACCAGCGCCCCCGGCATAATCGGAAACCCTGGAAAATGCCCCTGAAAAAACGGCTCGTTGATCGTCACATTCTTGATCGCCACGATCCGCTTTTTCCGCTCAATCTCGACCACCCGGTCGATCAGCAGAAACGGATAACGATGCGGCAAAATGCTCATGATCTCGTTGATCTCGAGCACCTGCCGCCCTTCCAGAATGCATTCAGAATTTTCCATAGCGGGCAGCGCCGATTATAAACGCCCAGCGCCTTCCGCTCTCCTCACCCCAGCGCCAGCAGCGCCAACGCCAGCGCCACCGGCATCGCCACCACCCCAACCTTCAAAAACTCCCACCCCGTAATCTCCGCGTCCTCCCTGCGCAGCGCGATCAGCCAAAGAATCGTCGCCAGCGATCCCGTCACCGACAAATTCGGCCCCAGGTCCACGCCGATCAGCACCGCATGCGCCAGAACCCCATGCTGTCCCATCTGCCGTAGCGCCGTCCCCGCCGCCAAACCCGCCGGCAAATTATTCGTCAGGTTCGACAGCAGCGCCGCCCCGAACCCGCCCGCCATTTTCCCTACCCCATCCGGCGCCGCAGCCAGCCACGCCAGCCCCAGACGCGTCACCCGCATCATCCCCGCCCGGTTCAGCGCCTCCACAATCATGAACAGCCCCGCCACCAGCGGCAGCACGCTCCACGCCACATTCCGCACTGCATTCTTCGGAGCGCCCCGATCCTTGAT
>JBAVUB010000054.1:0-5249 GCA_049696575.1 Acidobacteriaceae bacterium
GACTGGGACATCCTCGCGAAGGCCGCGCGCTGGTCCCGCGACCACGCCACCATTCTCCAGGATGTTCACTGGATCGGCGGCGATCCCGGCGAGCTGCAGGTCTACGGATGGGCGGCATGGAGCCCGCACGGCTGGATCGTCACGCTCCGCAATCCCTCCACGCAGCCGCAGACCTTCAACCTCACCCTCGCCGCCGCGCTCGAACTTCTCCCGCAACACCGCGGCACCTTCACCGTCACGCAGCCCTTCGCCGCGCCCACCCTCGCCCCACAACACTGGCGCTCCGATCAAACCGTCGCGCTCCCCCTCCAGCCCTTCGAGGTCCGCATCTTCGAATCAGCCGGCACGCCCTGACTCCACGCACCCCAGCAACAAGCAACACGACTGCCCATTTCCGAACACCCCCCTCCACTTCCGAACAGCCGCCCCCCAATTCCGCTTCCACAACCAACAAAATTTCAGCCACTTCCCGCGACCTTAGCCATCCCATCGGCGGCGCTAGAATTGCTGATCACAACTCAGGAGATCCGCATGACCACGTTGGGCCAGGACCTTCGTTTCGCCCTGCGACAACTCCGGAAATCCCCCGCCTTTACCCTCACCGCCATCATCACCCTCGGCCTCGGCATCGGCGTCAACGCCGCCATGTTCTCCGTCATCGAGCAGGTTATCCTCCGCCCTCTGCCCTACGCCAATGCCTCGCGTCTCGTCGCCATCGAACCCAGCAAGGGCGCGAACTCCACTACCTTCTCCCTTCCCGATCTCCGCGATTACGCTACCCGCAGCCACACCCTCCAGGGCCTCGCCTGGTACATCTTCCAGCTCCCCACTCTGGGAGGAACCGACAATCCTCAGCTCACCCCGCAAATCGTCATTACTCCCAACCTCTTCGACGTGGTCGGCATCCATCCTCGGCTCGGCCGCGCCTTCACTCCCGCTGACGCGCAACCCGATCGCGATCACATTCTCATCCTCAGTGACGGCGTGTGGCGGAAGTTCTACCACGCCGACACAGCCATCATCGGCCGCACCGTCCCCATCAACGGCGTTCCCTACACCGTCATCGGGGTCATGCCCCCGGACATCTCCTTCCCCATGGGCGCGGGCGACGAAATTTTCAGCCCCCTTAACAGCGACGACAAAAACCTCCAGGATCGCGGCTCCCGCGCCCTCGTCCCCATCGCGTTGTTGCGCCCTGGCGTCTCCACCCTCGAGGCGCAGTCCGAACTCGAAGGCATCCACCGCCAGCTCATCCACGACTATTCCAAAGATGAGGACATCACTACCCTCCACGTTCTCGACTACCACGACTCGATCACCATCGGCTCGCGCCCCGCGCTCTTCGCTCTCGACTGGGCCGTCCTCGCCGTTTGGCTCATCGCCTGCGCCAACGTCGCCGGACTCATGCTCACTCGCACCAACGGCCGCCGCCGCGAAATCGCCATCCGCGGCGCGCTCGGCGCTCAGCGCAGCCGTATCACCGCCCAGTTCCTCACGGAAAGCCTGCTCCTTGCTATTGCCGGCGCCGCCGTCGGCCTCGGCATTGCTTTTCTCGCCCTCCGCCTGCTTCAGAAATACCTCGCTGGCACCCTGCTTTACGGAAATGACATCCACGTCAACGCCGGCGTCTTCGCCTTTCTCCTCTTCGCCTCCTGCGTCTCCGCGCTGCTCTTCGGCCTCGCCCCTGCCTGGCACGCTTCCAGCGTCCCCGCCCAGGAAGGCCTCCGCGAAGGAACCGCCGCTGCCGGCACCAGCAAACGCCAGGCTCTCTGGCGCGATGGTCTCGTCGTCACGGAAATCACCCTCACCCTTGCTCTGCTCATTGCTGCCGGCCTCATGATGCGCACCCTCCTCTCGCTGCGCAATGCCGAGCTGGGCTTCGCCTCCGACCACGTCGTCACCGGCTCCATGTTCCTGCCCACTCACGGAGCCTGGTGGACCCCGGTGGCCAGTCCGACGAACACGCCCAACCTCGTGCACACGTTCTACGATCCGCTCGCGCAGAAGCTCCAGCAAATTCCCGGCGTCGAAGCCGTCGGCTTCAGCACCGTCCGCCCCCTCAACGGCAACGTCAATTTCGACGCCACCGTCAAAATCAAATCTCACCCCAACGTCCCGCGCCAGCATGAGCCTGACGCCCAGGTCCGCGCCGCCACCACCGGCTATTTCCACGCCATGGGCATCCGCCTCATCGCCGGCCGCTTCTTCGACTCCACCGACACTCCCGATACCCCCATCGCTCTTCTCGTCAACCAGGCTCTCGTCCGCGCCGCCTTTCCCAATGAGAGCCCCCTTGGTCAGCAAATCGAAGTTGGCGACGAGGGCAAGCCGCGCCAGTGGGCCACCATCGTCGGCGTCATTGAAGACTCTCATCAGCGCACCGCCGGCGAAGCCCCGCTCCCTGAGTTCGACGCCAACCTTGAGCAGCTCACTCCCGCCGACGACTTCTACACCATCCTCGCCACCTTCCATGCCGATCTCGCCGTGCGCGCTCGCGTCGTCCCCAGCATCGTCGAAGACAGCATCCGTCACGACGTCCACGCCATCGAGCCGGAAATCGCCATTCAGGACCTCGAGCCCATGCAGCAGGTCATTGACGACTCCCTTGGCGATCAGACCCTCGCCGCTCGCCTGCTCGCCATCTTCGGCCTCGCCGCCCTGCTCATCGCCGTCGCCGGCATCTACGGTCTGCTCGCCTACTCCGTCAGCCAGCGCACTCGCGAACTCGGCCTCCGTCTCGCTCTCGGCGCGCAGCGCGGTGACATTGTCTGGCTCATCCTCCGTCATGCCCTCGTCCTGCTCGCCGCCGGAGTCGCTGCCGGACTCGTCGTAGCCTGGGCTGCCAGCGGTGTCATGCGTTCGTTCCTCTACGGAGCCGCCGCCTGGAGTGCCGCCACCATTCTGCTCGTCGTTCTGGCTCTCGCCCTTTGCGGAATCACCGCAAGCTATCTGCCCGCTCGTCGCGCCGCCGCCGTCGATCCCGTAGAGGCGCTCAGAACCGAATAACTTTCCTACGGAGGCTGCATCATGATCTCGCCAGCACAGGACATTCGCTTCGCGCTCCGGCAACTCCGCAAATCGCCCGGTTACGCGCTGGTGGCCATCATCACCCTCGCCCTCGGCATCGGTGCCAACACCGCCATCTTCCTGCTCACGTATTCCGTCCTTCTGAAAAGTCTCCCCGTCCCGCATCCCAGCCAGCTTATCCGCTATACCTTCCGCAAAGGCGACAGCGAACTCGGCCTTTCCTATCGCCAATACCAGGCCTTGGAGCAACAGCAGGGAGTCGCAACCGGTCTATTCGCGTGGAGCGACGGCGACGCGATTCTCGAGCACGACGGCCAGTCCCAGAAGATTCCCATTGCCATGGCCACTGGCTCGGCCTTCACCGTCCTCGACATTCGCCCCGCGCTCGGCCGCGGTTTCGAGCCCCGCGCCGGTGAACCCGGCGCGCCCTTTCAGGCTGAGGCGCTACTCTCCTGGGATTACTGGCAGACGGCCTTCCATGGCGATCCTTCCGTCATCGGCCAGAGCCTCCACCTCAAAGACGTCTTTCTCCCTGCTGGCGGCAGCGTCTCGATCGTGGGCGTGCTGCCCCAGGGATTCACCAGCGTCCGTGCTGGGCAAACTCCCGATGTGCTCCTCCCTCTTTCCTTCGACCGCATCCTGCACAAGAACGCCATGATCGACAACCCATCCGGTTCCTTCTGGCTCGTCGTCATGGGCCGCCTGCGTCCCGGAGACACGGTCCGCCAGGCAAAGGCCAATCTCACCTCCATCCGCCCGAGCGTCACCGAGGCCGCTGACCCATCGCACCAATTCCTCAGTGGCGGCTTCTTCTCCAGCTACCAACTCGATGTCGAGTCCGGCCGCAGCGGCCAGTCCTGGCTTCGTTTCCGATTCAGCAAACCCCTGCTCGCTCTGGAAGCCCTCTGCGGCCTCATGATGCTCCTCTGCGGCGTCAACATCGCGCTTCTCGTTCTCTCCCGCGTCAGCGGACGCCTGCACGAATTCGCGATGCGCAACGCCCTCGGCGCAACCCGCACCCGCCTCATCTCCCAGGTCCTCACCGAAACTCTGCTCCTCGGCATCGGCGGCCTGTTCGCCGGTGGCGTCCTCGGCTGGCAGCTCGCCCGGCTGTTGGTCAATATGATTGCCGAACCCGGATCCCCCACTGCGGTCCATCTCGACGCGGGCGCAGTCATCTTTCTCTTCGCCGCCGCCATCAGCCTGGGCGCTGCTCTGCTCGCCGGTCTCTGGCCCGCGTGGCGCGCATCCCGCACTGAAGCCGCCCTCGACCTCCGCCAAACCGGCTCCGGCCGCAACTTTGCCCACATCGGCCGCTGGATCCTCCCCGCACAGGTCGCTCTCGGCGTCGTCCTGCTTTACGCCGCCCTTCTGCTGGCTGGCACTTTGGAGAATTACCTCCACGAGCATTCCGGTTTCGCCGCCGACCGCGTTCTCCTCGCCGAACTCGACTTCAGCAATGTCGGCATGCCCCAGGCCGATCAGCCCGTACGCAACCTCGAATTTCTCCACCAGGTCCAGGCGACGCCCGGCGTCCAATACGCCGCCCTCATGGCCCTGGCTCCCATCTCCGGCGGATTCGCCGCGAGCGACTACTACACCCGCGACGCAAACGGAAACCTCCACCTCAATGAGCAGGTGTGGCCCGAGCAGGTTTCCGCTGACTACTTCCGCGCCATGGGTACGCACATCCTTGACGGCCACGGCTTCACCGCCTCGGATGCCTCCGGCGATCCCACCTGCATCCTCAGCGCCGGAGCCGCTGCGTATTTCTTCCCTGGCCAGTCCGCACTCGGCCGTTTCCTGAATTCCGGCAACGGAACCGAAAAGCCGGGAGATCAGCAGCACTGTCGCGTCATCGGCATTGCGGAAGACGCGCGTCTCGCCAGCCTCCTCCAGCCCTCACCGCTCACCGTCTATCTGCCTCTCGAAGCCGAAAAACGTTCCATGTCCTACACCAACCTCGCCGTCCGCGCCGCCACACCGCAAATCGCCGCAACCGCCATCCGCGAAGCCTTCGCTCACGTCTTTCCAGGAATGCCGCAGCCCCGTACGTGGCTCTTCCGTGACGCCGTCAACTACAACCTCAGCCAGCAGCGCCTGCTCTCCAGCGTCTCCGGTGGATTCGCCCTCCTCGCCCTCGCTCTCGTCGCCACCGGCCTCTACGGCATCCTCGCGCGCAGCGTCGTCGATCGCCGCCGCGAAATCGGCATCCGCATGGC
>JBAVUB010000055.1:0-1572 GCA_049696575.1 Acidobacteriaceae bacterium
GCCCTGAGCGAGGCCGCGCTAGGCGGCCGAGCCGAACGGGCCTGGACGGCCAGTCCTCACCACCGCTCCCCACTCCTCCGGTGCGCGATCCGTCTCGTGCCGCGAGAACAGCCAGTGATGCCCATCCAGATCCTCAGCCGCATATTGATACTCCCCGTACTCCGTTTCATGCGGCTCTTCCACGATCTTCGCGCCCGCCGCCTTCGCGCGCGCATAATGCCCATCCACATCCTCGACAAAAATCGTCAGCGACTGTGTCCCGAACTCCGCCTCCCGCGGTGTCCTCTCTCCGTCACGCTCCTGCCTCACCATGATCACTGCTTTTCCCGCGTACATCTGTGCCCCACTCGGCCCGCCGCCGTACCGGAAATGTTCCCGGAAGCCGAACGCCCGCTCCAGCCACGGGATCGCCTTCGCCAGATCCTGATACACCACATGCGGCAGCACCGTGTCTGCCGGAACCGATCGATTCTTCCTCGTCATAACCAAATCTCACTCGCGTCAAATCCGAGCAGAAGAATCCCGCCCCCAAAAAAGTTGACCCCGCCAGGTTCACCCCACAGCAAGAAGCTTGGCCCCACACCGTGCTCCGCCGATACAACCAAATGTCAGACTTCAACACCTCGGTACTGTGTCCGGACCAAAACGGCACCCCTCCCGCCCCCAAACCCGTTGGCCCCGCCAGGTTCACCCCACAGCAAGAAGCTTAAGCCTCCCATCGCCTGCCGCCGATGCAGCCGAATGTCAGACTCCCACTCCTCGGTAATGCCTCTGGGATCAAAACGGCACTCCCCCGCACGCCTTCCCCTCCACCAAACCCCACCACCCACCAGCGTATAGTGAACCTCGCAATGTCCACCCATCCAGAACCACTCGCCGCCCCAACCGGCCCGAGAAACATTCCACCCCACCTCATCGACGAGGCCCGCCAGCACGTCTACCAGGCCGCCATCCGCACTCCGCTCGTCCGCCTCCACCACGACGGCCCCGCCGACATTTATCTCAAGTTGGAGAACCTGCAGCCCATCGGCTCCTTCAAAATTCGCGGTGCCTGGAACGCCGTCCGCCTTCTCCCTGAAGACCAGCGCCGCCGCGGCGTCTGGACCGTCAGTGCCGGCAACGCTGCCCAGGGCGTAGCCCTCGCCGCTCGCCGCGCCGGCGTCCCCGCCAAAATCCTCATGATCGAAACCGCCCCGCAGGCCAAGTTCGACGCCGTTCGCCGTCTCGGCGGCGAAGTCGTCAAAGCTTCGTACGACCAGTGCTGGCAGGCCCTCGGCGAACGCGCTCATCCCGCCATGGACGGCGCCTTCATCCATCCCTTTGAGGATGACGCCTTCATCGCGGGCAACGCCTCGGCCGGCCTCGAAATCATCGAGGACCTCCCCGACGTCGCCTCCATCGTTGCCGCATTCGGCGGTGGCGGCCTCTCCTGCGGCATCGCCGCCGCCCTCAAGGCACGCGGCCACCAGGCCAAAGTCTTCGCCGCCGAACCCGAAACCGCCGCCCCGCTCGCCCTCTCCTTCGCCGTCGGCTCACCGCAAAAATTCCCCAACTGGCAAGCCAGCTTCGTCG
>JBAVUB010000056.1:0-3630 GCA_049696575.1 Acidobacteriaceae bacterium
CTCGAAGTCGTAGCGCCCGCCTTCCGGCAGCAGGCTGCTCATTACTGCGCACGCCCCGCTGCACGGCCCCAGAGGATTCTCATTCGCGTCGATGCGCACCGCGCCCGGCGGCAGCACGCGCGCAATCCGGGCCCGCTGCGCGTGCGCCAGCTGAGGTTCCGTCAGAATCGGCATCGCGGCCGCGGCAGTTGCGGCGGCGGCCATTCCAAAAAAGCTGCGGCGGGTAAGGTTCGTGTTCATCGGCGCCTCCTGAATTTGGATGCTGGACCCTACTTCCCCAATAATGCGTGCATCTGACGATGGCCGTCCACAGCGATCACTTCAATTTCCACCAAAGCCCCGGGAAGCGCCAGAGCCGCGACTTGCATAGCACTGCGCGCCGGCTTATGCGGTTGATCCTTTGTACCAAAATATTGGGTGTATCCCTTCATAAATCCGGCGAAATCCATTTTTCCGCCCTGCGCCGGATCGCCCGCCAGGTACGCATGCATCATCACCACGTCGCCCAGCCCCAGGTGCTGCTCGCCCAGTTCCCGCTTGATGGTGTCCAGCACGTGCATCGTTTGCGTCTCAGTATCCCCAGGCGTGCCCTTCGTCACTGACGAATCGATCGCCCCGCTCAGATACAGCGTGTCCCCCACCCAAACTCCCTCAGAAATGGGGAAGTCCGAATTCGGCAGCGGCACCCGCGTCACCGTGCTCTGGGCCATCGCGCCGCCGCAGGCCGTTGCGCCCGCCAGGATTCCCACAAACATCCGCTTACGCAGCAAGGTTCCCTCCATTCTCCACCCGTGCTCCCAGCTGGTTGATCACCCGATACGACGACAGCGCCGCGCCCTCCTGCCAGCCCACCAGATGGCTGGTGTGGTCGCCCGCAAAGTAGACGCGCCGATCCGGCGCCAGCAAAACATCCAGCGACGTTCCCGCGTGACCGAACCCGCTCACCCACGCGCCCAGGTTGTACGGAATCTGTCCCCAGCTGATGTACATCGGCTTCGACAGATCCTTCCCATGTCCCGGATGCAGAATCTCCATCGCCTGCCGCGACGCGTCGAGCTTCGCCTGCACGTTGGGCAGCTTGCCAAACGCCGTCCCGTTTTCGATGGAATACCCGCTCACCACGATGCCGCGCTCCGAAAACAAGCGCGCGCTCGGGTACCACACCACGTTCACCGTCTGCTGCAGATACGACAGCCCGCCGTAAATGCCGTACTCCGTCTCCCAGAAGCGCGGCGCTTCCCATGCCACTTTGTACGCCGAATCGTAGCTGGTGCCGTCGATCGCCTGCCGCACTGCCGGGCTGAAATCCGCATCGAGCGTCCGGACAATCGTCAGCGGCATCGCGCAGATGCAGTAGTCCGCATTCACGGTGTGGTCGGCCCCGCTCGCTGCGTCGCGATAAACCACCGTCACGCCGGTCGCTGATTGCCGGATACTCCGCACCACTGCGCCCGACCGCACCACGCTCCCCAGCTTCTTCTCGAACGCCGCCGGAATCCGGTCCATCCCGCCTACCGGCTGGAACATCGTCGGCTGCCAGTCGATCACTTCCTCCGCCAGCATGCCCTGCCACAAGTCCGCGTCCAGCAGCGCGTGCATCGGCAGCGCATCGATCGCCTCCGGCTCTTCTTTCCCCGCGCCTGGCGGCACTTTGAACCCCGACCGCTCCGTGCCCTTGAACGTCAAATCCGGCTGCAGATCCCCATACTGCTTCAGGAACGCGATCATGCGCTCGCGGTCTTCCGCCGTAATCTCCTCGTCCAGCGCGCCTTTGCGGATGCATTTCGCCAGCAGTTCCGAAACGTGGCCCCGCGTATCGTTCACCGCCCGGCGTTCCGTTACCGGATTCCCGCCGTTCAGCTTGTTGCTCTGCATCAGCGCCCCGCGCGACGAGTTCACTTCCACTTCCAGCGCGACGCCTAACTCATGGCAGTAGCCAAGCATCGTCCGGTGGATCGCCGGAAGCCGCGCCGGCCCCGCATTGAAATAATTTCCCTCATCGAAACTGCACGATTGACGCACGCCGCTCGTAAAGTCCACATTGGTCCCGCCCCGGATCGTCCAGTTCCTCCCGCCGCATCGCTCCCGCGCTTCCAGCAGCGTGCACGACCAGCCCGCCTTGCCCAACTCATACGCTGCCACCAGGCCGGCGATGCCCGCTCCCAGAATCACAACCTTCGTCCCTTTGCCATCAACCAGCCGCAGCTTGCCCGCTTCCGCCGATGCTTCCGGAATCGCCAGCAGCCCGAGCGACTGCATCATCATGAACGCGGCGCTGTACCCGCCCGCCTCGCCTACACGCATCAGAAACTGACGTCTCGTCAGACCCATAGTTTTTTGCTGCCCTGCATTTTCCGGGGAATAGCCCCAATTATGCCAAAGTTCGCATGTACCAGCCTCAAAAAAAAGGCCCGTGGCCGGAGACAAGAACCACGGGCTTCAGGGAGGCTAAAACAAAATTTTCAAAGCCAGCTGCGTGTTGTACGGCTCGCCGGCCCCAATCCCCGGCGCTCCATAGTTGGCTCCAACCGTTGTCCCGATCGCGCAGCTGCTCGAATCGGTGCAATACCCGTCGCCAGGCGCTGCCAGATTCAGCCGGTTAAACAGGTTGAACATTTCCACGCGGAACTGTGCGGTCACCCGCTCGGTGATCTTTGTGTTCTTGAAAACCGACAGGTCCACGTCCTCGAATCCCGGCCCGTGCAGCACGTTGCGCGGCGTGTTGCCGTAGGCTCCGCTGGCTGATGGCAGGAAGGCGTCCGGATTAATCCAGCTGACCGAGTCGTCTGAGACGCTGTGGGAAACGCCCTTATACGCGCTCATGCCCGGGTTGAAGTTCGCCCGCTCCGCATATTCCCCGTTTCCGCTGCCGCCCCCGTTGCTCGAGTACACCGTGAACGGCTGCCCACCATGGAAATTCAGCAGGCTGTTCAGCTGCCATCCGTTGGTCAGCAGCTTCATCGACCCGCCGCCCGGAACGTCATACGTGAGGTACGTGCTGAACGTATTCCGCACATCGAAATCGCTGTTCCCGTATTCGCACCGGAAGCAGTAGCTGTCCTGCGGATTGTAAAGATAAATCTCGCTGGATTCGTCCAGCGAGTGACCCCACGTGTACGACGCCTGCGAAGTCAGGTGATGCCAGCTCGCGAACCGCAGCAGCGCCTGCAGCGAGTTGTAATTCGAAATCGCCTCCGACTGAATCTGGTTGATGACCCCGTAATTCGGATACTGCGAAGCGTACGGCCGCAGCCCGGTCGCGATATTCGTCTCGTTGATGTCCACCAGATTCCGCAGGTGGTGGCCTTCGCTGCCCACATAGCCGACCTGCGCAATCGCGCCTGGTCCCAGGCTGCGCTGCACGTTGAAGTTGAAATTCTCCACGTAGCCAGGCCGCAGCTTCTGGCTCACCGAGAACAGATTCACCGGCGATGGGCAGTTGTCCGCCGGATTCAAATCGTTTGGGTTCACGATGCAAGGGTTCGTCGAGCTGCTCAGATTCGCGAAGATCGGCGAACCGTACGCCGCTCCCGATGGAATCACCGCCGCCGACGGACCGGAATCCACTACCGGCGTCGCGCCCGCTGGATTATCCTGCACGCCGAACGGCCCGCCGTTGCTGGAGAAGCG
>JBAVUB010000057.1:0-7277 GCA_049696575.1 Acidobacteriaceae bacterium
CGCCTGCTCCGCGGCCGTGGCCAGGTGATTGCGCAGCAGCAGCCGCGATCCGTCCGGGGAAATATCCCCAAGCGAAGGCGCGGCCAGCTCGTCGGGAAGCGGCAGCGTGGTGGTTTCCCCATCGGCGATCAGCGCCTGGGCCAGCACGCTGCGGCCGTTTTCGATCTGCGGAAAATAAATGCGCGAGCCGTCCGTGGCGGTTCCCGGAAAGCTCTCAAACAGCGGATCGCCCGGCGAAACCCGGCCCGAGAACGTAACCTGGCTGATGAGCGGCGGCCCTGTCCAGGTGTTTCGCATTCGCGAGCCGGCCACAAATCCGCCCGCAATAAGAAGAAGGGCGGCGATCCCAGCTACAGCAATGCGCAAGCGCGAGGATTGCGGAGCAGCACCCGCTTTTACCTGAGACGGCCGCGCCGCACTGAGCTCGACAGCCTCGTGCCCGCTCGCGTCCAGCTCCAGGAGCCGGCCCAGTCTCTCCTCGTGCCGAATGCCGGAAACCGTGACCGGAGCGATAAACCGATAGCCCCGCCGCGCCAGCGTCTCGATGAACCGCGGATTCTCCGCTGAATCGCCCAGAGCCTCGCGCAGCTTATTGATCGCCGTCCCCAAACTATGGTCAAAGTCGACGATCGTGTCGTTGCCCCACAGCCGATGCTGAATCTCATCCCGCGTGATCACCTCGCCCGGCCGTTCCAGCAGACAAATCAGAACCCGGAACGGTTGCGCCTGCAGTCGAATGCGGATGCCGGATTTGCGCAGTTCTCCCGACTCGGAATCTGCCTCGAACAGTCCAAAGCTAAATCGGCTTGCCGTCTTTTCCTGATGCTCCACTGGGGCCGGCATAAGTAGGTCCTCTGTTGCGGGGGCGACATTACGTTGTACCCCCGTCGAGGGACCCCGGTCAATGCACCAGGGTCATCTGGCGCCTGATGAAACATCGCTGTATGTTTTTCAAACTTAGCGGTTTGCCTGTTGATCGAGATTTGATTGAAAAAAGGCTTGCTGTGCATTGCGAGTCGCAACCGCCAGCGAGTCTAGTTCACGCTGGCCCCCAGGGTGTTCCGCAAAGACAAGTCCGAATCGGGGGCTGCAATACGTTTTTGGGAGGCAACAAATGATCTCTACGTCCAACAGACGCCGGAGTTTCCTCAGCCGGTGCTTCGCCCTGGTCATGGTGCTGATCGTGCCCGCGTTCTTCGCGGCGCGGCTGAACGCGCAAAATGACACGGCCCAGATTCAGGGTTCAGTGGCAGACTCCTCAGGCGCGGTCATCGCCGGCGCGACGATCACCCTTACCAACGTCGATACCGCCGCCCAATTCACAGCCACCAGCGACGCAGGCGGCAGCTTCGCCTTCAATGCCCTGGTGCGCGGCCACTACAGCGCCCGCGTCACCGCCAATGGCTTTGAGACCCAGATTCAGGATCTCACCCTGGACGTCTCGCAATTGCAGGCTCTCAACTTCAAGCTCAAAGCCGGAGCCACCAGCACCACGGTGACCGTGACCGGGGCCGCTCCCCTGGTCCAAACCGAGGACTCGTCCTTATCGACGGTGGTCAACGACCGGCAACTGGTCGATCTGCCTCTCAACGGCCGCAACTTCAGTCAACTCGCGCTGCTCTCGCCTGGAGTCACCCGCGGCGCATACGGCGGCATTCTGCAGGGCACCGGCGGCAACGCCGAGCAGCTCCGCTACGGAGATACCGGCGGCATCGCCCTCACTGCGAATGGTCTGCGTCCTCAGGCCAACAACTATCTGCTCGATGGCGTCGACGATAACGAAGCCCTGGCCAATGGCATCAACGTGTGGCCCGCCATCGAAGCGACGTCGGAATTCCGCGCCATCGTCGGCCTTGCGCCCGCGGAGTTCGGACGCGCCGGCGGCACCATCGTGGAAGCTTCGACCAAATCCGGCTCGAACGCAATCCACGGCTCGGTCTTCGCCTTCTACCGCGACAGCGTCTGGGGCGCGAACCCCAACTACTTCGGTGGCACTCCCACCAATTCCCACCGCAACCAGTTCGGCTTCAGTCTCGGCGGTCCGATCATCAAGGACAAGCTCTTCATCTTCGGTGACTACCAGGGACTGCGCCAGGCGCTGCCCCTGGACTTCTACGTCTCCTCCGTGCCTACGGCGAAGATGCGGACCGGGGACTTCACCGAGCTCCTCGGTGAGGGCTTGTCGGTGGTTCCGACCGTGGCAGGCGGAACTGCGTACAGCCCCAGCGGCTGTGCCGCATTCGTGGGTTCCCACGGCACCTACACCACAACCGCCCAGCTCAACGCCAGCCTCGATAACGGAGCGATTTTCGATCCGACAACCTGCGCCCAGTTCGGGCTCAGTGCCGGCGGAGCGGTCATCGGGCCCCTGAACGTAATTCCCGCAGCCCGCCTGAACAAGGCCGCGGTCAACTACCTCAACGCTTTTCCGGCGGCCAACCACACCAGCACGAACGTGCTGAATAACTATGGCCGGGAGCAATTCGATACCAAACGCTACAACGACTTCGATGTCCGCCTGGATTACAACGTGTCCCCGAAGGATATGCTCTTCGGCCGCTACAGCTATCAGATGGACAACGACACCAAGGACACTCGCTATGCCGGTCTGCCCTCTGGCTTCGGTTCCGGCGACAACAACACCCACCCGCGCGGCGTAGCCTCCGGCTATACCCACGTGTTTGGGCCCAACGCCGTCAATGAATTTCGCTTCGGCTACGAACGGCCCTACTACAGCTATATCAACCCCTACGAGGGCGTCCCCCTCTCGGCCAACCTCGGCATCCAGAACGCGAACCGCAATTCCCTGCTGGGCGGCGGCGCGCTGATCGGCGGCTATGACGGCGAAATTGGCTACACCGGCGACGGCGGCCCGTACGAAGTGCCCCAGCACGGCTTCCAGTTCCTGGATACCGTGAGCTGGACCCACGGCAAGAACACTTTCAAATTCGGCTCCAACATCATCTTCCGCGAAGTGGACTTCTTCCAGGGCGACTATCGCTCCAAGGGATTCTTTAACATCGCGGGCAATGGGTCCGACTATACCGGCTACGAGATTCCCGAGTTACTCGCGGCCTTTGTCGACACCTACTCCATCGCCAACCCTCTGGGCTACTATCACACCCGTACCTTTGAGAACGGCTTTTTCGGGCAGGACGACTGGAAGGTCACACCCCGGCTGATGCTGAATCTTGGCCTCCGCTATGACGTTCTCACCTGGCCCTATGAGGAAGACAACCGCCAGTCCAACTTCAACATCGCCAGCGGCCAGCTGCTGGTGGCCGGCGTCGGTAACAACTCCCGCAGCCTCATCAACACCAACTGGGATAACTGGGGGCCGCGCTTCGGCTTCGCCTACGATGTCTTCGGCGACGGCAAAACCTCTCTCCGCGGCGGCTACGGAATCTTCTACTTCCTCGACCGCGGCGGCGTTGGCAACCAGCTCTCCGATAATCCCGACTTCAACGGAGCATCGGCCTATCCCAGCAATCAGGGATACCGCGTCACCTTTACCGGGCAGAATCTTCCCATCAAGACACCGCCCGACAACCTCAACACCGATGCGACCGCGCCCCTGCCTTCGGCGAACTTCGTCGTCAACGAAGCCGACCCGACCAACGTGCAGGTTATTTCCTATCCTAAGGACAACAAAAACTCCATGTTGCAGGAGTACTCCCTCAGCGTGCAGCGCCAGCTTGACAAACAGACGGTGCTGACCGTGGCGTGGATGGGAACCAAGCAGGACCATCTCTATAACAGCGTCGCCTACACCGCGCCACAGCTCGGCACCGGCTATCAGTTCTTCGACAGCGGCCCGGGCGTGACCACCAATCGCGGCCTCAGCGTCATCGAAGACGAAGACAACGGCACCGGCCATTACAACGGTCTGCAATCCAAAGTCGAGCGCCGTATGTCCAATGGCCTGCAACTCATCGGGACTTACACCTGGTCTCATGCGCTGGATAACTCCACTGGCCCGTGGTCGCCGACCGGCGGCAACGGTACCGTCTACACCACCGCTGCCGGTCCGCAGTTCAACCTGAACCGCGGAAACACCGGTGACGATCAGCGCCACGCCTTCACCTTCGCCGGCATTTGGGATATCCCCGTCGGCCGCGGACGCCAGGTCGGCGGCAGCATGAACCGCGGCCTCGACGAGGCCGTCGGCGGATGGGAACTCGATCCGTTCATCTACCTCGGCACCGGCACGCCCATCGACCTCTCCGTCAACAACTCCGCCGGCGGCGTTTTCAGCCGTCCCGACCTGGTGGGCGATCCGCACTTCGGAACCACAAAGAAGAACGGCGAAGTCTATCTCTTCAACGCTGCGGCTTTCGCCATTCCTCCCACCAACGCGAGTGGCATCTACACTCGTCCCGGAACCGTCTCACGCAATGAGTTCTACGGTCCCGGGTATGACTCGGTCGATCTGGCTCTGCACAAGGTATTCACCGTCACGGAGCGGGTCAAGCCGGACTTCCGCGTGCAGGCTTACAACCTCTTCAACCACCCGCAGTTCGAGGGCGCCAATAACACCAACATCAGTACTTATCTGGTGAGCGGTAAGCCAGGCGGCCTCGGCGAAGTCGGCCAGAGTCTGCGTCAGGCCAGCGAGCGCGAGCTCGAGATGGCTTTGCGCATCACCTTCTGACCTGTTCTGCTGTTTGCGCCACGGCTGGCCCTCCCGCCGTGGCGCAGATCTTCCGCACATTTCCAAATCCGATAGCCTGAACCTGCGAAAGGTGTTGCCATGAAGGCCTCCGGGAGGCTCCTCGCTCTTGCTGCGCTGTTGCTGGCCTGTGCCGGATCCGCCCTGGCACAGGGAGCGGAAGCCGCGCTGCCGCCCTGCTCCGTGGCAGACGCGGCCAGCGCACCCTGCATCGACAAAGTCGACCCGCCGAGCTGGTGGATTGGCTTGCCCTCCCCCATGCTTCTCCTCCACGGCGCCCACCTGCACGGAGCCAGGTTCTCCATCGCTACCAAAGGCGTCTCGATTACTCAATCCGAGGTCATGGCCAATGGGCATTACGCCTTTCTCTGGCTGGCCACCCGCGGCGCCGACCCACAGCCCATCCGCATTCGTGTGACAAGCCCCGCCGGTTCCACAACTGCGCCGTTTCGTCTCGAGCGCCGCACGCCGGCCGCCCATGCCGGGTTCTCTGCGTCCGACGTGATGTACCTCATCATGACCGACCGCTTCGCCGACGGCGATCCGTCCAATGATCCCCAGCCTTCGGAGCGCGAACTCCCCCGCGGCTGGCATGGCGGCGATTTTCGCGGCATCGAGCAGCATCTCGACTATCTCCAGCAACTCGGCGTCACTACCCTGTGGACCACCCCGGTCTACGACAACGATGGCGGTACCCAGGCCTACCACGGCTACTCTGCGACCGATCTCTACCGCACCGATCCGCATTTCGGCTCCATGGCTGACCTGCGCCATTTGTCCGACGCGCTGCATCGGCGCGGGATGAAGCTGGTCCTCGACACCGTGCCCAATCACGTCGGCGCCATGCATCCCTGGGCGGCCGATCCGCCCACACCAGACTGGTTCCACGGAACCCGCGCCGATCACCTCATCGCCAGCGACCGGTTTCAGTCCGTCCTCGACCCCCATGCGACTGCCGAACAGAGCCGCGCTGTCACCGAGGGCTGGTTCGCCAACGTGCTGCCCGATCTCAACCAGGAAAATCCCCTCGTCCGCCAATACCTCATCCAGAATGTGATCTGGTGGATCGAAAACACCGCCGCCGACGGCCTTCGTTACGACACCTTCCCCTACGTCGGACGCGCCTTCTGGCAGTCTCTCGATCGGGAACTCCATGAAATTTATCCGCGCCTCACCACGGTGGGCGAGGTCTTCAACGGCAGTCCCGTCGTCACCTCGTTTTTCGCCGGAGGCGTGGTCCGCGAAGGCATCGACACCGGCCTCTCGACGCCCTTCGACTTTCCGATATTTTTCGCGCTGCGCAACGCGCTCTCCCATCCGGAGGAGCCTTCCGCCGCGCGCGCGGGTCGCGATGGCATGGAGACCCTCGAGGACGTGTTGCGCGACGACTGGCTCTACCCCCACCCCGAGCGGCTCGTGACCTTCATCGGCAATCACGACACTTCGCGCTTTATCAGCCAGCCAGGTGTGAGCGTAGCCGATCTCAAACTCGCCTTCGCGCTGCTCGCCACCCTGCGCGGCACACCACAGATTTATTCCGGCGACGAAATCGCGATGCGCGGCGGCGGCGATCCTGACAACCGTCACGATTTTCCCGGCGGCTTTCCCGGCGATCCGCAGAATGCCTTCGCGGCTTCGAGCAGAACAGCGGAGCAGTCCGATGTCCACGACTGGGTCGCCTCCCTCTTCCAGTTCCGCGATCGTCACCCTGCCCTGGCCAACGGCGAGCAGCAGGATGTCTTTGTCGACCCAACGGCCTTCGTCTTCGTCCGCACGGCCGATTTGAAGAAGGGCTGCGCCGCAGGCAGCGGCCAGCACTACCTGGTCGCCGTCAACTCCTCCGATCAACCCCGCGAACTAACGATTCAACTCAGCCACACTGCTCTCGACGGCTGCCGCGATTTCACCGCAGCGATCGGGTCATCGGCCGCCCTGCACGCAGCAGGCTCTGAACTCACCCTCTCGCTCGGCCCGAAGCAAGCGGAAATTCTCGAAGCCCGCTAGCCTGCCGTCATCGTCCATGGGATGGGTCAGGCGAACGACTTACATTCATGTCGATATAGGTATGCCCGGAACGCGCTAAGTCCGGCGCATAACATCGGCCGTCGGCAGCGTAGGTTTGCTGGCAGGCAGCGGTATCTTCCCGGCGCTGCGGAGACTGCGCATATTGCCAGACCAGCGCGTTTCCGAGCCCACTCTTTGCCAGATCGAGCCTCTTCGGCACCGCACAGCCCGGAGCCGGAGGGCACCGGTCGTCCCACACCCAAAGCTTTGCCTCTGGAAACCGGCCCTCGATGTCCTGCGCCGTCGACATCATCTTCGCACCCGAAGGCACGGCAATTACCGAACAATAAACTCCAACCTTATAGCCTGAGTGACCCACTACAGCGATCCATGCGCCGATATAGTCGGCCTGCTCCGCCAACAGGCTGCCGCCCTCTTCCTCATCGAGAAAAATGACCGCACCCGCAGGAAATCCTTCCTGCTTTGCAGCAGCTACAGCCGCAGTAGCGTCGGTCCTTCCCAATCCAGCGGCGTCCTGCCCCTTCAACTGAGCATCCAGCCGCCCGTTGAACAAAACCAAAAAACCGAACCCTGCCGCCCGCAC
>JBAVUB010000058.1:0-12008 GCA_049696575.1 Acidobacteriaceae bacterium
GTCTTTCTCCCCCGTAGCCTCGTCCCTCAACGTGCGATCGTCTCCGGCGTCGAACCGCGGAACAAATCGTTCAGAAAGTCGAGGCTCGAACCGCCATGAAACGCTTCCGCTCCGCCCTTGCTCTGCTTCCTGCTCTGGTTCTTTGCGCCGCGCCCCTGCTTCGCGCCCAGCAACCCGTGCCGCCTCCCGGCCCGGTCCCCGCCCCCATCCAGTCCGCGCAGAAAATTTTTATCGCCAACGCCGGCATGGACGCCTTCTCCCTCCAGGCCTTTCGCGAACTCGGCCTCAACGGCACCAGCGCCTACGACTCTCTCTACACAACCATCAAAAGCTGGCCCAATTACCAGCTCGTTTCCTCGCCCGCCGACGCCGACCTCGTCCTCGAGATTCGCGTCACCGCTCCGCTCACCAACGTCGGCGAACACGCCACCTGGGATTTTCAGCACATCCTCGCCAACACCACCTGGCAATTCCAGACCGACCTCGTCATCCGCGACGCGAAATCCCACTTCCTGCTCTGGACCGTCACTGAACCCGTCCGCCCCGCGAACCTGGCAGGAACCTGGCGCAAGAACATCGCTACCGCCAACGCCGCTGTCGCCGGCGACCTCAAGTCGCTCCTCACCCCCTCCGCGCCACCAACCCCATAACTCGCGAGAATCCGGCTGGCCCGGAGCCCGGCCTGAGCGAAGTCGAACGGCTCTCGCTTCTGAGACCCGGGATACGCGCAAAGCGCGTATTGTTTCTGAGCTCCCTGTGCTCTGAGCTCTGTGCTGTGCGGTTTTCCTGAACGCTATCCGCTATCCGCCCGTCCTCTGTGGTTTTTCTGTCCGCTGTCCGCTATCCGCCCCTCCGCGGTGCCCTACAATGTCCCCGACACTAAAAACTCACCGGAGCCCCCGCATGACCCTTCGCCGCCTCTGCCTTCCCGCCCTCGCCTTCTGCCTCGCCCTCGCGCCCGCCGCCCTCGCGCAAACCAACTCCCCCGTCTCGCTCACCGTCGACACCACGCACTCCCCGGAAAAAATGCTCCACGTCCGCGAAACCATCCCCGTCCACGCCGGACCCCTCACCCTCTACTACCCCAAGTGGATCCCCGGCGAGCACGGACCCGACGGCCCCCTCGTCGCCCTCACCGGCCTCCACTTCACCGCGGGCGATAAAGAAATTCCCTGGCAGCGCGACCTCCTCGACGTCTACACCTTCCACGTCGACATTCCCTCCGGCGTCACGCAACTCAACGCCGCCTACGACTACATCGAGGCCGCCGGATTCTCTGCCACCGACAAGCTTCTCGTCCTCGAATGGAACGAAGTCGCCCTCTACCCCGCCGGCACGCCCTCCAAAGACCTCATCTACAACGCCAGCCTCATCCTGCCTGACGGCTGGCAGTTCGGCACTTCGCTGCCCATCGACACCCAGTCCGCCAATCACGTCTCCTTCAAGCCCATCTCCTTCGATCTCCTCGTCGACTCGCCCGTGATCGAAGGCCAGTACTACCGCGTCGTCGATCTCACGCCGCCCGGCGAGCCCATCCACCACGAGCTCGACCTCGTCGCCGACAGCGAAGCGGCCCTCGCCATCACCCCCGCCGTCCAGAAGGGCATGACCAACCTCGTCGCCGAATCCGGCGTGCTCTTCGGCGCGCGTCACTATCGCGACTACCACTTCCTCCTTACCCTCAGCGATCACGTTGCGCACTTCGGCCTCGAGCATCACGAGTCGAACGACAGCCGCCTCCCCGAGCGCGTCCTCATCTCTCCCGGCGCGGCCTTCAGCGTCGGCAGCCTGCTCTCGCATGAGTTCATGCACTCCTGGAACGGCAAGTTCCGCCGCCCCGCCGATCTCACCACTCCTGACTTCGAAAAGCCGATGGAGACCGACCTCCTCTGGGGTTATGAAGGCCTCACTGACTACCTCGGCCCCATGCTCGCCGCCCGCAGCGGCCTCTGGACCCCCGAGCAGTACCGCGAATATCTCGCCAGCATCTCCGCTTCGCTCGGCCCGGGCCGTCCCGGCCGCACCTGGCGTCCTCTTCTTGACACCGCCAGCGGAGAGCCCATGAGCGGCGGTGGTGGCGGACGCGGCGGCTGGCTCAACTGGCGTCGCGGCACCGACTACTACGACGAAGGCGACCTCCTCTGGCTCGAAGTCGCCACCATCATCCACAATTCAACCAATGGCCAGAAATCCATTGACGACTTCTGCCACCTCTTCCACGGTGGCCCCAACAACGGCCCCGAAGTGAAGACCTACACCTTTGACCAGCTCGTCGCCGCCCTCAACCAGATCGCTCCGTATGACTGGGCCAGCTTCCTCCACCAGCGTCTCAATTCCATCGCCCCCGACGCGCCCACCGGCGGCATCGAGAACGGCGGCTGGAAAGTCACGTATTCTCCCGAGCCCATTCACCTTCCCGGACGCCGCGGCAACGCCGGCGATGCCTACTCTATCGGCCTGCAGCTCGGCGAAGACGGCGGCGTCGGCGACTCCATCGTCGGCGGACCCGCATTCAACGCCGGCATTTCTTCCGGCATGAAAGTCATCGGAGTCAACGGCCGCGTGTACGCCCACGATCTGCTCGAAGATGCCATCGCCGCCGCGAAGGACGGCACCCAGCCCATCACCCTCACCTACGTCACCGACGACTACATCCGCACCGCCACCATCGATTACCACCAGGGCGCGCGCTATCCCCATCTCGCCCGCGACGACTCCAAAGCGGACACCCTCGACGACCTGATCAAAGCGCACGTCTCTGCGCAGTAGAGAATCGGGCTGGCCCGGGTCTCGATTTTGAGACCCGGGAATCGCGCCAGGGCGCTGGTCAGCCTGCGCACGCCATCGCATAGTCCTTCAGGTCAATCGAGTTGCCAATCTTCAGCGGCACCTCAATCATCATGTTCTTCCACGGCGTGTAGGGCAGAATCTTCCACATCTGCTGGCTCAGCCAGAGGCGGAAGCGCGTGCGCGGAACGAACCAGTCGGTTCCCCCGTCGGCGATGCCCTGACAGCGCCGCACAAATTCCCGCATCAGCCGTTCATAGCTCGCGAACGCCACAGCGTAGTCTCCATCGGCCTCCGCCAGTTCCCCGGCCAGAACATACGCCCCCACCACGGCCATGCCGGTTCCCATCCCCGAGAGTGGCGAGGCGCACCAGGCCGCGTCCCCCACTAAAATCGCGCGCCCCGCCGACCAGCGATCCATCTTCACCTGGCTGACCGAATCGAAATAGAAATCCGGAGCTGTTTTCATCAACTCCATCAGCCGCGGCGATTCCCACCCTTCGCGCTCAAAGTGTTCGCGCAGGATCGCCTTTTGTTGCTCCGTCTCGCGCCGGCCCAGCGGTTTGGTCGCGAAGAAGAACGATGCCTTGGCTTCCCGCGAATCTCCGCCGCTAAAAATCCCCACCTTCTTGCCAAGGGTCCCGTAGTAGACGCCGCTGTGGTGGAGATTCAAATAGTTGGGAATCGTAAAGATCGAAACGTGGTAGCCGAGGTAATGCACAAACGCGGACTCGTCGCCGAAGGCGACCGACCGCACCCGCGAATGCAGCCCATCGGCGCCGACGACCAGATCGAACCGCCGCCGGTTTCCGCTTTCAAACCACACCTCCACTCCGCTCTCGCCCTGCTCCAGCGCTTCGATGCTGTCGCCGAAAATATATTCCGTTGTCGCCCGCGTCGCCTCGTGGAAAACTTTCGCCAGATCGCCGCGCAAGATCTCCAGCTCGCCGCTCGTGAACCCATCCGGCATGCTCGCCACTTTCCGATTGTCCCGGTCCACGATGGTGATGGCCCCGATCCGCGTTTGCCTCCGCCGCACTTCCTCGAGCAGCCCCATGCGTTCGAGCGCCCGCATCGAAGCGCCGCGAAAATCCACTGCATAGCCGCCGGGACGCAGCGCGGGCGCGCGCTCCACTACCGTCGGCTCAAATCCATAGCGGCGCAGCCAGAAAGCCAGGGCAGGCCCGGCAATGCTCGCTCCTGAGATCAGGATGCTCTTGTTTTTCATGGGGATATTCCTCCAGTGCAGTATTGTACGTTTGTCTTACACGTTTGTACTATACGCTTGTCTGGCACATTTGTTCCATTCGCAATAAACTGATCCCATGAATAATCGCGAGGCCCTCCTGCTCGCCGCCAAAAAATGTCTGCTGGAAAAGGGTTACAACCGGACCACCGCCCGCGATATCGCCTCAGCCGCCGGCGTCAGCCTCGCCGCCATCGGCTATCACTTCGCGTCAAAAGACGCGCTCCTCACCGAAGCCCTGCTCCTCGCCTTCGGCGAATGGGACCTGGATCTCCAGCGCGTTCTCCAGGCCAGCGTCCCGCCCCACGTCTCGCCAGCCGAGCGCTTTGAAGCCACGTGGTCGAAAATCATCGCCACATTTGAAACCCACCGCCCCCTGTGGATCGCCAACTTCGAGATTTTCGCGCAGATGCTGGGCCAGCCGGAAACCCGCCAGATTGTGGCCAGTCAGCTGCACGTCGCCCGCACCGGGCTCGCCGCGCTGTTTCTCCATCAGAAGGAGAGCGCCATCAGCGCCCACACCTCGCGCACCATCGGCACCTTCCTGCACGTGATGCTCTCCGGACTGCTGCTGCAGTGGCTGATGGATCCGGCCAGTTCGCTCTCCGCAAAAAATCTGACCGAGGCCCTGCGCCGCACCGCCGAAAGTTTCGGGCCCCGGCAACTAGCCTCGAAGCCCGTGCGCAAGCGAAAGCAGAGCAGGACTAAATAGTGTCGGAGGCTGCCGGCTCCCAGCTGCCCCTGTCAGCTTCTCCCCTCGACCACCTGCTGGTACACCTCGACATATTCCCCAGCCGGTTTTACCCAGGAGAAGTCCTGCGCCATGCCGTTCCGCATCAGAGTCTGCCACGTCGCCTTGTCCGCAAACGCGCCGAGCGCGCGCTGGATCGCCGCCAGAAAATTCGCAGCCGTGTAGCCGTGGAACTTGAAGCCGGTTCCGCTCCGCGCTTCAGCGTTCCATTCCTCGATCGTGCTCTCGAGACCGCCCGTGCCGTGCACCACCGGCACCGTCCCGTACTTCATCGCGTAGAACTGGCTCAGCCCGCACGGCTCATACCGTGACGGCATCAGGAACATGTCCGACCCCGCCTCGACCTTGTGCGCCAGGGTCGTGTCGTAGCCGATGTGCACCATCAATTTCCCGCTGAACTTCGCCGCCAGCGAGCGCAGCAGGTTCTCGTAGTACTCTTCGCCGCTGCCCAGCGCCACCAGCACCACATTTTCCTGCATCAGCGGCTCGGCGATTTCCCCAATCAGGTCGATCCCCTTTTGCGTCGTCAGCCGGGTCACCATGCCCACCACGGCAGTCGCATCGTCCACGCGTCCAGCGCCGAAAGCGTGCAGCAGATCGCGCCGGCACTCCGCCTTGCCGCTCAGGTTTTCTGGCGTGTAATGCGCCGCAATGTTGCCGTCGTTGGCCGGATTCCACTGCTGGTAGTCGACGCCGTTCAGAATCCCGCGCAGATCCGCCGCGCGCTTGCGCAGCACCTCGTCCAGCGTCGCGCCGTATTCCGGCGTCTGAATTTCTTCGGCGTACCGAGGACTGACCGTCGTCAGCCGATCCGCGTAAACGATGCCAGCCTTGAGGAAATTGAACTGCCCGGAATGCTCCCCGCGTTGCGGCATATAGATTTCCCAGGGAAACAGCAGCTTCTCCACCGTCGCTGCCGCATAGCGTCCCTGATACCCGGCGTTGTGAATGGTCAGCAACGTACCGCGATTGCGCAGGATCGGATCGTAGTAGTAGAGCGTACGCAAATACACCGGCAGCAGCGCCGTCTGCCAGTCGTGCACGTGAAACAGATCGGGAGCGCCCAGCAGCTTCGACCCTTCCAGCACCGCGCGGCAAAACAACCCGTAGCGCTCCCAGTTGTCCTGGTATTCGCCCGAAGAGGTGCCGTAGAGAAACTCGCGATCGAACAGCTCGGGGCAATCGACGAAGTACATCTGCACCCCGTCGTGCACCCCGCCGTCCAGAATGGCCGCGAAACGGCTGTAGTTCTGAAACGGAATGGTAATGCTTCGAACGGCGTATTGCTTCTCGGGCGCCAGCTCGCGCACCTGCCGGTAATAAGGGATGTAGACCGTGGCCTTGTGACCAAGCGTGGCGATCTGGCGTGGCAAGGCTCGCACCACTTCGCCAAGACCACCGGTTTTGGCCCAGGGCGCGCATTCTGAGGCCGCAAAAACAATCTGCATGCGAGGGACTCCAGGACTGCTGTCAACTGCGGGGAACCGAATGCTGAGGATAAACCGTCCGGGGCATCCTGCGCATGAATCGCCTCGACCCAGGCGGCTGCATCCAGCACAATCAATATGGATGCGTCAGCGGCCAAAACTGGGTCAGAACTTTCTCGTCAGCCCCACGGCGCAGGCCGCGATCGCCGACGCGCTCGGTGATGTGTCGTCCCGCACCGTCGTCGAAATTGGCCCTGGACGCGGCGCGATTACCGCAATTCTGGCTTCGCGCGCACGGAGACTGATCGCCATCGAGCTGGATCGCCATCTGGCCGCGAGCCTGCGCGAGCAGTTCGCAAATCGGCCTTCCGTCGAAATTCTGGAGCAAAGTGTTCTGACCACCGACTTCGCCGCCCTGCGCGGCGCTGGAGAAGAGAAGCTGCTGGTCGTCGGCAATCTGCCCTACTACATCACCTCGGATATCCTGCTCCGGCTCTTCCACTGCCATGCTTCGATCGAGCGATCCGTGGTGATGATCCAGCGTGAGGTGGCCACCCGCGTGGCCGCGCATCCCGGCACGAGTGATTACGGCATTCTATCCGCGACCACGCTGATGTACGCTCACGTCGAATCACTCCTGACCCTGCCGCCCGAAGCGTTCTCGCCGCCGCCGCAGGTGCATTCCACGGTGCTGCGCCTCACCATGGCTCCGCGCTTCGACCAACTGCAGGTCGCGCCGGACGAATTCCTTCCCTTCATCCGCAGCTGCTTCGCGCAAAAACGCAAGATGCTCTCGAGGAACCTCCGCAACGCCGGGTTCGCCGCTCAAGCCATTCCACCCGCGCTTGAATCGTGCGGCATCTCCCCACAATCCCGCGCCGAAGAGGTTGATCTGGCGAAGATGGCGTGCCTGTTTCGTTCGCTCCGGTAGCGATCGCTGATCACTACTCACTGATCACTGATCACTGTCTTCAGTGTTCCCTCACGCTGCCATCGGCCCGATGACTCACCCGCCGAAACAGCCACACCATGCACCCCGCCGCAAAAGCCACCAGCGCCGTCCAGCGAAAAATATCCACGAATCCCCACAGCAGCGCCTGCCGCTGCATCTGCATGTACATCGCGGCTATCGCCGCTGGCTGACCCTGCGCGTGACCGAGCCGCTGAGCAAAGTAGGCCGCCATCTGTCGTGCGTGCTGCTCGAACCAGAGGCCTGACAGCGGCACCGATCCAGCAATCCGCGTCTGATGGAAAGCCATGCGCCGCGTGAGCATGGTCGCCGCCATCGAGATGCCGATGGAACCGCCGATGTTGCGCAGCAGGTTGAAAATGCCGGTGGCGTTGCCCATCTGTTCGTTGGTCACGGTGAGAGTCGCCATGTTGCCGATGGGTACAAACAGGAAGCTGAGCGCAAAACCCGTGACCATGATCGGAACCAACATGGAGAGGGGACCGATGCTGGTATTCATGTTGGCGAACCAAACCGAGCACAGGCCGAAAATCAAAAATCCCCACGTCAGCAGCCAGCGATTGTCGACCTTGTGCGTGATATAGCCCACGATGGGCAAACCGATCATCGAGCCGATGCCGCGCGGCGCAACCACCAGGCCGGCAGTCAGCGCTGTGTACCCCAGCACTTCCTGGTAAAACAACGGCATCATGGCCACCGTGACGTAGATCGCAAACCCGAGCATGAAGACCAGCAGGCAGCCCACCGCGAAGTTGCGGTTCCGCGCCAGGATTTTCAAATCCACCAGGGGTTGCTTCGCCTTCCACGAATGCCAGATGAACCACGTCAGCGAAACCAGGAGAATCAGCACGGCCCAGCGAATCCACACCGCGCCGAACCAGTCGTCTTCCTGGCCCTTGTCGAGGATGACCTGCAACGCGCCGCTCCACAGGCACAGCAGTCCAAATCCCAGATTGTCGAACGGCCCCGCTTTCGCGTTCTTGATGTACGGCGGATCGTGCACAAACCGGCTGATCATGTAAACCGCGAGGATGCCGACCGGAATATTGATGTAGAACGCGTAGCGCCAGCTGTAGGAATCCGTCAGCCAGCCGCCCAGCGTAGGACCCAGCACCGGCGCAACCACCACGCCAAATCCAAAAAGCGCCATGGCCGCGCCACGCTTCTTCGGCGGAAAACTTTCCAGCAGAATCGCCTGCGACAATGGCTGCAGCGCGCCGCCGCCGGCGCCCTGCACCACCCGCGCCAGCAGCAGGATCCACAACGATGGCGCAGCCCCACACCAGAACGACGCAAACGTGAAAATGACCACGCAGGAAATCAGGAACCGCTTGCGTCCGAAGCGCAGCGCGAACCAGTTGCTGGCAGGCAGCACCACCGCGTTGGCGATCAGGTAGCTGGTCAGCACCCACGTGGCTTCTGAATTGGAAGCCGCCAGCGATCCGGCAATATACGGCAGCGCCACCGACGCGATCGCCGTGTCCAGCACTTCCATGAACGTGGCCAGCATCACGGAGATGGCTGCAATCCATGGATTCGCCGCCGGAACTGCTGCCGCTTCGACGCGGGTCTGCGACGGCGGCGCAGCGCCCGCGTCCGCGACCACAACAGCAACCGGAGCTTCGACCAGCGTCGCCATCGCTTCCCTCCCGGCGACGCTTCAGACTAGGCTGGGAGAAGACGATGGGCTGTGCCGTCCATCACAACCACGGAACCAAAGGAATGTCCCGATTTGCCCCGAGTCGCATTTCACTTCCGGGTGGACAATATTCTTGAAGGCCCGTAGGCTGGTGCCCTCGCGAGATTGATTCGCCTCGAACAACCCACACGATGCGATTGTCGTTTGTAGGATTCGCCTGGAGAAATGTCTGGCGCCGCCGTTTGCGGACCGCGCTCACCCTGTGCGGCATCGGCATGGGTATCGGCGCTTTCGTCGCTCTGGTGGGGTTCTCGCGTTCCTTCGAGCACGCGTGGCTCGAAATGTATGAGAATGCCGGCACCGACCTGGCCGTCGTGCAGAAAACCTTTCTCAATACCTCCGTCGATCAGAGCATCGGTCCGATACTCCAGCGCGTCCCCCAGATCGCCATCGCCGCGCCGATGATCATCAATATGATGGCCGTCACGCCCGAGATCAACACCCTGGTCTATGGCTGGCAGGCCAACACCTTCGAATTCTCCGCGCTCAATATTCTGCAGGGACGCCGTTTCCGCGATGGCCAGCAGGAAGTCATGCTCGGTGAGCTGCTCGCCGGCAGCCTCAACAAAAAGGTCGGCGACACCATCGATCTGCAGGGCAGCTCCTTTACCGTAGTCGGCATTTTTCGCAGCGGATCGGCCCTCGAAGCCGGCGCCATCATCATGCCCATCGGCGAAATGCAATCGCTCTCCGGCATGTCGGGCAAGGTTACGGCGTATCACGTGCAGCTCAAGCCCGCGCCCTCCGGCGTTTCGCCAGACCAGTGGCGACAGCAAGCAGAAGACGCCGTCTCCGCGGCCTTGCCTGGGTTGCGAGCGGTTCCCGCTGCGGAACGGGCTGCCAACAATCAGCTCGTGACCCTCGCCCATGCAGCCGCCTGGGGAACTTCGCTGATCGCCCTGCTCGTCGCCGCGCTCGGCATCGCCAACACCATGGCCATGTCGGTCTTCGAGCGCACCAAAGAAATTGGAGTGCTCCGTGCGATGGGCTGGTCGCGCTGGCGCGTGATGACCCTGATCCTCATGGAAGCCGCAGCCCTCGGCGTGGCCGGCGGCGTGGTCGGTGTCGCGCTGGGCTGGGGCGCGCTGCACATCCTCGGGATGTTGCCGCAGACCGCCAGCATCGTCTCCTCCACGTTGCCGCTCCGCACGCTTCTCGATGGCCTCATCATGGCCATTCTGGTCGGCGTGGCCGCCGGCTCCATCCCCGCATGGCGCGGCGCGCAGCTTTCCCCAGTGGAGGCGCTCCGCCATGAGTAGCCCGACCACCATGCCTCGCATCAATCCGCCGGAATATCTGCTCGAAGCCCGCGACCTGAAAAAAAGCTACGAGAACGGCGCGATCGAAGCGCTGCGCGGCGTCAGTCTCGGCATCTGCGCCGGAGATTTCCTCGCCATTACCGGAGCCAGCGGCAGCGGCAAGTCCACGCTGCTGCACCTCCTCGGCGGACTCGATCTGGCGACCGAAGGCGCGGTGCTGTTTCGCGGCCAGCCCGTCGGCCGATCGCTCAATGGCGCCGCCGCCATTGACATCGATACCTATCGCGCGCGCTGGGCCGGCTTCATCTTCCAGTCCTTCCATTTGCTCCCGGCGCTCAACGCGCTTGAAAATGTGCAGGTGCCCATGCTCGGCACCGGAAGCCACCGCCATGACCGTGAAGAACGGGCTAAGGCCCTGCTCGTCGAACTCGGCCTCGAGCATCGCCTCAACCAATACCCCACCCAGCTCTCCGCCGGTGAGCGTCAGCGCGTTGCTATCGCCCGCAGTCTCGTCAACAATCCTGCAGTGCTGCTCGCCGACGAGCCCACCGGCAACCTCGACAGCGTCAACTCGGCCAAAATCCTGGAGCTCCTCGCGCAAATCCAGGAGCGCCACGGCACCACTCTCATCATGGTCACTCACGACCTGAACATCGCCGCGACCGCGCACCGCCACGTCGCCATGCGGGATGGCCGCATATGCGACTGAGCTCCAGGTTCGCCGTCCCGCTGCTGGCCGCGCTGGTCGTGTCGGCCGCCAGCAACGCGCAAACTCCATCTGCGGGATCCCTGAAGTCCATCCTCGCCGCCGCCCGCGCGCGCGTTGAGAAATCCGATGTCCGCGCTACCGGTCGCCTTGTCGCGATCCCCGCGAATGGCCCGCGCATCAACAACACCCTTGCCCTCGCATCGCACTCCTTCCCTGACGGTCTCCGCACCCTGGTCACCATTACCACACCGGACCACAAAACCGCCCGCTACCTGCTCCTCCAGGATGCGTCCGGCCACACCACCATCGAGGCCTTTCGCAAAGGAGACGCAGCGCCAGTGAAATTGCCCCCGGAACACTGGGGTGATGGCGTCGCAGGAACCGCCTTCTACCCTGAGGACTTCGCCGACGGCCAGTTCTTCTGGTCGAAACAAACGGTCCTGCCGCCGCAGAAGTACGGCGCGCGCGACTGCTTCGTCCTCAAAAGCGAGCCAGGACCCGGCCAGCCCACCGTGTACGCCTCCGTCACCACATGGCTCGACCAAAAGACCGGCGCGCCCGTCTACGTGGAAGCCGTCCCGAAAAACGGCGATCCCAAAAAAAAGTTCGTCTTCTACAGCATCGAGCAAATCGGCGGCGCTTGGCTCTCCCGCCAGGTCGAGGCCAAAGTCGACGGCAAACCCGGCTCTTCGATGCTGCTCATCGAACACGGCTCCCCCCACGCTCAACTCCAGCGCAAAGACTTCAACCTCACAACACCTTCCCAATCCACAGGGAGCAACCCCGGCCCATGACCCTCATTCTCTTTAACCCGACCACTCTTCTTGCTGTCCCCGCGGCTGTCGTCGCCCTGCTCGCGCTGCTGGTGCTCAGCGGCTTCCTCTACCAGTGGATCGGCAGCCTCGTCGACCGCAAACGCCTGCAGGCCCCCGGCCGCCTCGTCGACATCGGCGATGGCCGGCGCCTCTACGTCGTCGAAAAAGGTCCAACTCAACCAGGCCCCTCCGTCGTCTTTGAGTCAGGATTCGCCGCCACCAGCCTCAACTGGCTCCATATCCAGGATGCGGTCGCCGAGCACTTCCACACCGTCGCCTACGATCGCTGCGGGCTGGGCTGGAGCAGCGCGCCCATCTCTGAGCGCACTCCAACCCAGGTTGCCG
>JBAVUB010000059.1:0-3522 GCA_049696575.1 Acidobacteriaceae bacterium
CGGTAGAACTAAATTCAGGACTCCAACTCCTTAGTAATACCTCTGGAGCCAAAATGGAACGCCACCCGCGGCCGCTGTGCCCGGAAAACTGGCGCCACAACCCTGTCCGGCCAGGAATCGTCGTGTCAGTCCAATCTCCCGCCCTTCGATCTCCGCCACAAGCCCGGTTTTTACCCCCTAAACCTCTAAATTCCAAGTTTTGCTTTTCTTGTCAAGTTTCCACCACTTACCCAAAGTAACTTTTAATGATAACAAGGCACTTATTCCAGATCATATTTGGCGGCTTTACCCCATCCAATGTGATATTCTGAATTTATAGAGTAGAAAAAGAAGAAGCCGCCATTGAGGCGGCTGTTTTGCTTTGGGTTCCACTATGATGCAGGCGACTCTGAGCCCAGCTCTGTGATCCGCACTCTCGTTGTTCCGTCGCCTATTGCCCGCTATTTCACACACTTACTCCAGGGCCCTATGTTAATTGACTTTCTTTCTATTACTTGCCCCTTGAGGGCCTCAAACGGAAAAGGAGAACTCGCCTGTTATCACACACTTAACCAAAACATATGGGGTAGGGGGTGGCAACTACTGGCTATCGGCTACTGGCTGCTTTGGGACACCCGATCAAGTACCGGATCGGAACACGCCCACTACGTTCGTCGCCGATCTGCCACTCGTAATCCGGAGCAGCCAAACCCGCCGTCAGCTCCCGCAGATCCTCGAGCGAGTAGCTCCGCAAGCACGACAGCAAACCATCAACCCACAGCACCGCCGGAATCACCGGAACCACGCAGCTCCACAGCACTCGATCCCAGCGCACCGGCCGCGCCCGCACCGCTTCCCGAAATCCCAGGAAAGGAACGGCCGTCACCGCCACCATCGTCCACGCGCCGCGCGTTGCGCCTTCGAAGATGCCGATCCCTTGCCGCTGCTCGAAAGCATCGGCCAGCATCGCTCGCGCCGCCTCAGGATCGAAGTGATGAAAGGAGGAGAAAATCGTCCTAAACCCGCGCAGTTCCGCCGGCACTTGCCGCGCATCCACGGATTTCGTCCACGCCGTCACCGCGCCGCCGGCAGTCCGGCACAGCATGCGCGCATTCGGATAGAAATCCGTCATACACAGCGTCACCGCGCCGCCATCGGCCACTTCGTCATACAGCCCAGCCCACGGTCCGCCACCACCGGAGCACAGATCGATAATCCGATGCGCGCCCGATCGCTGCACCGCTTCGCGCAACCGCGCGGCAATGGGATGGTAGACCCGGTTAGCGATCCAAACCGCTTCCAGCGCTTCCGTTGTCAGGTCGCGGAGAAACGCCGGAAACCAGGGTTGGTCGTGAATCTCGAACCAGCGCTGCCGCTGCATGCCTTATTTTGCCGGAATCGCAAACGAATCTCGCGCCTGCCACTCCGGTGGCGTCGCAATTGGCAACCCGAGCCGGTACATCGTCGCCTTTAGCTGCTTGCCATCGAGGTGAAACAAAATGTAATGGAAATTGGGGAAATCCGTCGCCTGGTACTTGTCCTGCGGCGTCCGATCCACCTCGTAAGGATGCGCGCCGCCGCCGCCCGAAACCAGGTACGTGACGCCGTCGACCTCGGCTCGCTCGTAGTTGTGAATGTGCCCCGACGCCACGATGAACTGCGCGTGCGACTTCGGCGCGATCTGCGACAGATAGTCGCGCAGAGCAATCTCATTGGGCCGCGGATTATGATCCACGTGCTCTTTCGTCTGAATATCCGCGACCGGAGGATGATGCATCGCCAGAATTACGAACTCGACCTTCGGCGACAGATGCGCGATCTGATCCTCAAGCCACGTCCGCTGCGGCGTGCCCGGCGTCAGATCGGCGTCGCTGTCGATACACGTCAGGTAAACCCGGCTGCCCAGCGCCACCGAGTACCAACGCCGGTTTTTGAGCTCGGGAAACGTCGACCACCAGTCCTGCAGCGGATCGTCCGAGCCCTTGCCGCTGAATTCATGATTGCCCAGCGTCGGATAAACACGCAGGTTCTCTGTGCGCCACACCGCTGTCTCCAGCTTGAACTCGGCGTAGTCTGCGGCAACGGTTCCGTGCCACGGCACATCGCCGGTCAGAATCAGCACATCGGGATGCTCGTCGGCAATCTTCGCCACCAGCGCTTTCCGCGCGTCGGGATTGGCCGCCGTAGTATTCGATGGATCCGTAAACCGCATGTCGCCGTACACGATGATGGAGAAATTCCGCGGCAGCTCGGAATCCTTCACCACAAAAGTTGCGCCGGGCTGGCTGATCAGCCCGGAATCGGTTGCCGCCTGACCCAGCGCCACAACCGGGGCAGCCAACAGAAGGAGCGGAAAGACGGAACGCAGCAGGACAGCGAGTTTCGAGCACATGCAACCCAGTGTATTGAAAATCACGTTACGCCAGCGTCAACCTTCCTGACCCGGCGTAGCTGGTAGTTGGCAACCAGCTGCTGGTAGCTGGTAGCTGGCTGCTGGCTGCTGGCTGCTGACGTTCGACCATGAGCGAAAACAGCGTATCCTCCGTCTTTAGGGCAGACGTAGTTTCCTCCAGCCGGATCGAACCCGGCAGAAGGATGCCAGGATCAACAAGGATGAGTTGCTTTGAAGGCCAGCTCGCCTCGTGGGTGGCGCCTGCTCATCAAACGACTGTGAGCGCGACCCAGACGATCGCCGCGTTGGTGGCTGAATACTCGACCGCGCTTTACCGCGTCGCTTTTTCGGTTACGCGCAACGCCGCCGAAGCCGAGGACGCCGTGCAGGAGACCTTCCTGCGCGTTCTTCGCCACGAGTCTCGCCTCGGCGAAATTCGCGATTACCGCGTCTGGCTGGTCCGCATCGTCTGGAACATCGTCCTCGACAAGAAACGTCGCGCCAAAACTCGGCCCGAAGGCGAAGACATCGCCGACCACGCGCGCGCCCTGCCTTCCAGCGATCGGCCGGCCGATGACTCGGCGATCTCGTCGCAGGAACGCAACCGGATCCTGGCGCTGATTGATCGTCTGCCAACCCGCGAGCGCGAAGCCCTGCTTCTCTCCGCGGTCGAAGAGCTGACCACCGCTGAAATTGCCGAGGCTCTCGGCACGACCGAATCTTCCATCCGCTCGCGCATCTTTCGCGCCCGCAAAGAGCTCGCTGTTCTGCTCGAGAAAGAAGGGATTCCGCGATGACTGCCGACGAGATGAACAACGCGATGGACTCGGGAACCGATCCTCGCATCACGGCCACCATGGACGCCGCACTGCGCAGCGTTGGCGCAGCCACGCCCACAGCAGGCCTCGAAGGCCGCATTCTCACTCGTCTGGCTTCCGAGCGCATCAAGCTGGAATCTGCGCCTCCGCTTTCGCCTCTCGCTCGCTTCGGACGGCTGCATCCTGTTCCGGCGCGCGCGTTCGGACTGATCACCGCATCTCTTCTGGGATTCGTGATCGTGGCAGGCTCTGTCATACATTCCCGCAGGATCAAGCCCGGAGTCGTCGCGCCGCCGGTGCTCGTGCTGCCCGGCAACGGCATCGGAGCCGCGT
>JBAVUB010000060.1:0-5463 GCA_049696575.1 Acidobacteriaceae bacterium
GCATCGGCTACCTCATCGTGCCCCACTCGCTCGCTCCTGTCTTTACCGCGGCCAAGTGGCTCAACGATCTGCACTCCGCCACTCTCGAGCAGGAGACTCTCGCTGAATTCATTCACTCCGGCATGTATGGGCGCCATCTGCATCGGCTGCGCCGCAAAAACGCCGCCCTTCGCGAGGCGCTGCTCGATGCGGTCCACTCCCATCTTGGTAACCGCGTCGAGGTCACCGGCGATGGCTCCGGCGCCCACATCGTCCTGTGGCCCCGTAAGCGAGTCTCAGAGAGCGTCCTTGTCGCTCAGGCGGCATCCCGTGGCCTTGGGATTTACGGCATTTCCCATTGCTATCTCACCACGCCTTCCCGCACCGGCTTCATCCTGGGTTACTCCCGCATGAACGAAAAGCAAATCCGCGAGGGCATCCGCCTGTTGAGCGAAATGCTTTAGAGCAGTCGCGCATGACCGACCCTTTGCCCCGCGATGCACTCGGTTCGTCATGCCACGAACGGCTGCCTGGTCACATGTTCCAGACATAGAGAAAATCATCGTCCGTCGCCGTGGCCACCGATTTCTCCATCTTGCGCGTCGCTCGGTTCAGCGCCGAACGGATGTTCACTTTCGTGTCCGGCAACTCCGACAGCGGAATCTTCAGAGCACTCCCGCGCTCCAGCCCCGCCAGGTCATCCAGAATCTGGTTCACGATCGTTCTGTGCTTCCCGTGGCGTCCGGTCGGCACGTTCGCCTGGACAGTGGTCTCAAAATTTCGGCTCCGCTTTCGTTCCATCGGAAGCTCCCCCCTTAACGCGTCGTTAAAGAGCCGCTAAAACTCGCATCAACTGTTTGCAAGTTCTCCGCAGCTACTAAAGTATCGCTAACCTTACACTAAGTCTGACAGCGAATGCAAATCCCAGGCAATCCCATCCCCCAATTGGCCCCTCGCGCCCAACCTCGAAACCCAACCCTAAATCCGGTAATCGATACGTCCCCGCATCCCAACTCTCGCGCAACTGCAGCCCCTAAATGCTTGCAAACAAAAAGTCCTCGTATCGATCAATTCGGTCTAGCCTTAGTCCCGGGTGAGAGTTTTGAAAAACACCATCACACATTTCGCAGTCGTCCCGCTCAGTGCGGTTCCGCGCAACCCGTTCCCCCGCGATACCGAGGAAGAACCCCTGCGCCGCTCGCTCGACAAAATTCGGCGCAGACCCCGCAGCCGCCGCGCCCGCATTCACGTCCATCTTCCCGGAAAAAGAGGATAACGATGACGACCCGCATCTTTGTTGTGGACGATGAGAGAACCATCGCCGACACCCTCGCTGCGATTCTCCGCCACCATGGCTACGAAGCCGCGCCGTTCTACGATGCCGCGACCGCTCTGGCCGCTTGCGAAGCCGCGACCCCGAATCTCCTCATCAGCGATGTTGTCATGCCTCAATGCAGCGGAATCGACCTGGCCATCCAAATCAAAGAACACTGGCCGGCCTGCAGAATTCTCCTTTTCTCTGGTCACGCCGGCACGGTCGATCTTCTCAAAGAGGCGCGCCAACTGGGACACACCTTTGAGATCCTCAGCAAGCCCATCCACCCCAAAGATCTCCTGGCCAAACTCGAGGTGGAAATGACCGCGCCTCCCGCTTCGATCCCGAAGCCATCCGCTGCGAGCGAGCTGCGTCGCTAACTGCCTCGGCCCACGCCCGTTTGCGCGCCGCCTTCAGGCAAAGGCCGCTATACTGGCCATCACCGAGGCTCGTCATGACGGCCAGCCCACATACCTGCTACGAAGCGCGAGACTCCAGAGGCGAGCCCATCTGCGGGCTTCACAATCGAATCCTCGTCGCCCTGCGCCGCGAATCGCCCACCCGCGACACACCCGGAGCCCCTTACTTCACCGAACTCATCTGCCCCGTCAGTCGCGAACCGCTCCGCACCCTCTCCCGCTGACCCGAATCATCGAGTCGCACCCCTCAACCCAACCCGCCGCGCTGTTGTACCAGCGCAGCACACGCAGCGCCCGCAGCGTGTTCCAGCGGCTTGCCCGGCCCACTTCCGTCTCCATCTCCAGCGGAATCCGCTCAGGATGGAGCACGTTCAGCGGCCATCGCCCGTTCTGGTGACGGCGCTGGATCACAACGCCGATCGCCTCCTCGACGCGGCCGTCCGGCTTCACCCCCGCGTTGCGCAGATAATCGAGTCCCCGCAGCACGTCGTAGTGCCAGTACGGCGGGTAGGAGAACCGCAGCCAGCGTTTGTCAATCACTGCGTCCGTCCGCAGCGACCGAAACATCCCCCGCTCCAGCAGATAGCTCTCGCCCCTCTGGCGCGCCCTTAAGACGGCTTTCGTCACCGCCGCCGATTTCCGCGCCGCGCGCTCGTATTCCAGCAGCCCTTCCAGCACGCAGATGGTCGTGTGAAACGAGGAGCGCCGGCTTTCCGGCGCCTCGCAGTTCCAGCCGCCGTCGTCCAGCTGCTCGCTCAGCAGCCGTTTCGCCAGCGCCTCGTTCGGCTCTTGGTAGATCGCTCCGAGCCCCAAAATTCTCCCGTTGATGCAGGGCTCCGTCTCCCCGTCAAAATAAGGCCGATTCTTGAGCTGCGGGAACACTACCCGCTTCTCGATCCGTTCGATCATCCTGCGCGCCTGTTTGCTCACAGGGTCGAGACCCAGATCCTTCAGCACCACCAGACTCCACAGCGTGATCAAATCCCACTTCGGCTCGTCGCCCCACTTGCCGTCCGCCGACTGCCGCGCCAGCAGCTTCGCTCCCCAGCCTTCCATCGCCACGCGCGCCCGCTCCGCCGCAATCGCATCCGGCGCAGCATCGGTCAGGTCCCGCATCACCTGCCAGCGGATCGCCGGATCGGAATCCAGAAGCCATCGGATGTGCGCAGGCCTGGGTGCGTAGTTGTCGAGGCGCATCGCTCTTTTTTTAGCACGACTGGATGCACCCGCACCCAGTGCCCCCAGTCCGCCCCTCAGACTTCCTGTGGCTCCGCCGTGAGCCCCGAAAGCAAAACCGTCCCGGCAAACAACAAAGTATCGAAAAAGTAGTTGAGCCCCTCCACAGGATTCGTGGGGAACTCCGCCACCAGCAACGGACCGTAGAAGCACACCACCAGCAGCAACAGAACAATCCCCGCACCCGCTGCCGCCATGCGCACGGTGGAACGGAAAAACATCCCCATGCCTGCAATCACCAGCGTGATGCCCACCACCCACGCAATCGCCACCGGCGCCGGCATCCATGCCGGTGTCGGCTTCTCCAGCGGAACCCCGGTCACAAACCGTGGAAAGAGAAAATGCTCGATCCCGTAAAAGATCATCACGGCTCCGACGATCGTGCGGCCAATCCGTTCCAGCGCCGCGCCCGCCAGGCTTCCGCGCCGCCACACGCTGCCCGCCAGCACCATCGCTCCACTCGCGAACACCGTCTCGCGGAAAGTGAGCGTCCAGAAGATCCGATCATGCACGTGCTTCGGAATATTCGGCAGGTCAAGGGTGACCACGATGATCAGGAACAGCAACGCCAGCAGTGCCGCCGACCAGCGCACATGCCGCCACACGATGAAGCTGATCGCCGCCGCCAACAGCGCCGCCCCCACGAAGTACACCCAGAACAAGTGCCACGGCAGCCAGTGCGGCACGATTGGCGCCAGGTCGCGCGCCGCCGTGAAATGCTCTGCGGCAAACACGGCGAGTGGCGCGGCCTCAAACACCGGCCCAAGCGCCAGAATCTTTCCCGCGCCCGAAGCCGCGGCGAACCGCCTCCGTGCCAGAGCGAGTCCCACAACCAGCGCGGCGATGCCCGCGCTCATCATTCCCCCAACCTCAACCGTCATGCCCTCTCCTCTGATCCGCGCAGACGCCAAACGCAGGAGGAATTCTACAGTGGCGATTGTTCATCGCCCATAGCCACTCAGGCCACGAATCCAGCACATTCCCCGGCCTTCATTCGTTCTGCGTTTCAGCACCATCCTCGCCCCGCTGTACCCTGTATCCGGAACCCCGCACTCCATGGCCTCCGATTTCGCCCAGCACGTCAAAGAACAGGCCGACATCGTCAAAATCATCGGGGAATACGTCCGCCTCAAAAAAGCCGGCGCGCAAAACTTCAACGGCCTCTGCCCCTTCCACAAAGAAAAAACCCCATCCTTCAGCGTCCACGCCGGCCGCCAGTTCTTCAACTGCTTCGGCTGCCACGAGCATGGCGACGTCTTCACCTTCGTCCAGAAAATCGAAAACGTCGGCTTCTCTGAGGCGGTCCGTACCGTCGCGCAAAAGTCCGGCATCCCCCTCCCCAAACGCGAATTCGCCTCTCCTGAAGAGGCCCAGGAGCATCGCCAGCGCGGCAAGCTCCTCGAGCTCCACGAGGCCGCCACCGCCTGGTTCGAAGAGCAGCTCCGTTCCCCCGAAGGCGCGGCGGCCCGCGAATATCTCACTGGACGCGGCCTGTCTTCCGAGGGAATAGCTAAATTCCGCATCGGCTTCGCCCCCGACAATTACCACGCCCTCCGCGAGCGCTTGCAATCCCTCGCCGACCAGGAAGCCCTCCGCCAATCCGGCCTCTTCTCCTGGAAGGAGCAGGAAGACGGCTCGCCAGGCCCGCTCTACGCGCGCTTCCGCAAGCGCATCATGTTTCCCATCGCCGGCGAAAGCGGCCGCGTGATCGCCTTCACGGCGCGCACGCTTCAGTTCGGAGACACGGCCACCGGCGAAAAAGCCGGCCCGAAATACTTAAACTCGCCCGAGACGCCGCTGTATTCAAAGAGTCACGTCCTGTTCAATCTCGACAAAGCCCGTCAGGCCATCCGCAGTGACGGTGGCGCCGTCCTCGTCGAGGGCCAGATGGACTGCATCTCCGTCTTCCTCGCCGGCATCCCCAACGTGATCGCCACCAGCGGCACCGCCTTCACTGAAGCGCAGTCGCGCCTGCTGCGCCGCTACGCCACCCGCGTCATCGTCAACTTCGATCCCGACACCGCCGGCGCCAACGCCGCCGAAAAATCCATCGCGCTTTTGACAGAGGAGGGTTTTGAAGTCCGCGTCCTCACCCTCGAAGGCGGCCTCGATCCCGACCGCTACGTTCGCGAACGCGGCGCCCGCGCCTACGCTGAAGCTCTCCGCGCCGCGCCCCAGTATCAGGATTACCTCGTCGAACGCGCCCGCCGCCTCTTTCCCTCGCGCGATCCGAAATCCAAAACCGAAGCCCTCAACTTCCTCCTGCCCCACATCCGCCGCATCCCCAGCCGCATCGCCCGCGATGCTTTTGCCAACGACGCCGCCCAGGCCCTCGGCATCGACTCCGCTCTGCTCCGCGCCGAACTCAAAGACGCCGCCGCCAAACGCCGCGACTCCATCGCCCCGCACGCACACCCGCTCACCCACGCCGAGCGCATCCTCCTCCAGGCTTTTTCCGCGCCGCGTTCGAGCGAGGCCTACCTCGTCGCTGAAGGCTGCCTCCACCAGCACGAG
>JBAVUB010000061.1:0-3750 GCA_049696575.1 Acidobacteriaceae bacterium
GCAGGAAGTCCGGCTCCGAAATCCTCGACCCGCGCCGCATGACCCAGCGCCTCGTCACCCCGCAGCCCGAGCGCCTCAGCTATATCCGCTTCGCCTTCCAGGAAGGTCACTCCGTGCGTGAAGTCGCCCGCATGACTTCCATGGACCCCTGGTTCCTCTACCAGATCAAAGAAATTTCCGACGCGACGGCTGCCCTTCCCGCAATCCCCGAACAAACGTCACCGGAACAGTTACGAAAAGCCAAGCGCCTCGGCATTTCCGACGAGCGCCTTGCGGAAGTCTGGTCGCTCCCCGGCAACGACGGCATTGAGAAGGTTCGTACTCTCCGCCGCCGGCATGGCCTGCGTCCCGTCTACAAGCTCGTCGATACCTGCGCGGCAGAATTCGAAAGCTTCACCCCCTACCTCTATTCCAGCTATGACGAAGAAGACGAAGCCGCCCCCACGCCCAACCGCAAAGTCATCATCCTCGGCAGCGGGCCCAATCGCATCGGGCAGGGCATTGAGTTTGACTATTGCTGTTGCCACGCGGCCTTCGCTCTCCGTGAAGACGGCTATGAGACCATCATGGTCAACTGCAACCCCGAGACCGTCTCCACCGATTACGACACCAGCGACCGCCTCTACTTCGAGCCGCTCACCCTCGAAGACGTTCTCGCCGTCTACGAACACGAAGCCTCTGGCGGAGCCGAAGTCGGCATGATCGTTCAGTTCGGCGGACAAACTCCGCTCAACCTCGCCCTCCGCCTCAAAGCCGCGGGCGTCCCCATCATCGGAACCTCGCCCGAGTCCATCGACCTCGCCGAAGACCGCAAGCGTTTCGGAAAGCTACTCGAAGAGTTACAAATTCCCCAGCCACCCGGCGTCATCGCCACCAGCGTTGAAGAAGCCCTCGCCGGAGCGGAGCGCATCGGCTATCCGGTCCTCGTTCGCCCCTCTTACGTGCTTGGCGGCCGCGCCATGGTCATCGCCTTCGACGGCGAAAGTGTTTCCCGCTACATGAAGGAAGCTGTCGAATACTCCCAGGAACGCCCCATCCTCGTCGACCACTTCCTCGAAGACGCGGTCGAAGTCGACGTGGACGCGCTCTGCGACGGCGAAGATGTCGTCATCGCCGGCATCATGCAGCACATCGAAGAAGCGGGCATCCATTCCGGGGATTCCTCCTGCGTGTTGCCCGCCGTCGATCTCGCCCCCGCGACCCTCAATACCATCCGCGGCTACACGCGCCGCCTCGCGCTGGCTCTCAACGTCATCGGCCTCGTCAATTTGCAGTTTGCTATTCAGCGCAAGCCCGGCATGGCCGACAAGGTCTTCGTCATCGAAGTCAATCCCCGCGCCTCGCGCACCGTGCCCTATGTTTCGAAAGCCACCGGCATCCCGCTCGCCAAGATCGCGTCGCGCCTCATGACCGGCCGCCGCCTGCGCGAATTCCTCGACGTCTCCGGCAACCAGGACCTCGAAACTGGCTCCCACTACTACGTCAAATCGCCCGTCTTCCCGTGGAACAAATTCCCTGGAGTCGACACCGTTCTCGGCCCCGAAATGAAATCCACCGGCGAAGTCATGGGCGTCGCCGACAATTTTGGCGAAGCCTTCGCCAAAGCGCAGCTTTCCGCCGGCCAGCAGCTCCCGCTCAAAGGCACCGTCTTCTTCAGCGTCAGCGATCGCGACAAGACCAACCTCGTCAACCTCGCCCGCCAGTACATGGAATTAGGTTTCCACCTGGTCGCCACCGAAGGCACGGCCAACGCCATCGAAAAAGCCGGCATGACGGTCGATCGCGTCTACAAGGTGAAGGAAGGCCGGCCGAATATCGTCGACCTCATCAAAGGCGATCGCATCCAGCTCATCGTCAATACACCGCGTGGTCAGGATCCTTACTTCGACGAGAAAGCCATTCGTCGCGCTGCGGTTCTCGCGCGCATTCCCACCATCACCACCATGGCCGCCGCGCGCGCCGCCGCTGAAGGCATCGCCGCGCTGCAAAGCCGCCGCATCACCGTCAACCCGCTGCAGAAACTGCACGCCGAGCACCTGGCAACGCGCTAGCTACCTCCAACGCTGTCTAGTCCGGATCCCGCCACAGCGCCACTCCGCCCAGCAGCCCCTCCAGATTCGACACAATCGTGACGTTCGGGCGAAACTGCAGCGTCACCAGCTTCGTGTTGCCTCCGCCCAGGTAAAGATGATCCCAGTTGAACGTCGCCGATGTCTGCGCGACCGCCTTCCGCAGCAGCTTGTTCCATTTTTTCAATCCATATTTCTTCAGACCGCGCTTGCCGAGGTAATCCTCATAGGTCTTCTTCAACCATGGATGATGACCCAGCTCCAGGCCCGGACACAATCGCCCATCGGTGAACAGCGCCGAGCCCATCCCTGTGCCCAACGTAATAATCATTTCCACGCCGCGTCCGTGGATCGCGCCATATCCCTGCACCGCCGCGTCGTTTGCCACGCGCACCGGCTTCTTCCAGCGTTTCTCCAGCGCCGCCTGCAGCGGGAACCCAATCCACCGCGGGTGCAGGTTCGCCGCCGTCCGCACCACGCCGCGCTTGATCACCCCCGGATATCCCACGCTCACCCGATCAAACGCCGGCATCTGCGCGCGCAGTTTGTCCAGCGACGCCAGCAGTCGCGCCGGCGTCGCCGGTTCCGGCGTCGGAACCCGCAGGCGCTCCGTCAGCGGCTTGCCCTCGTGATCCAGGCACAGCATCTTTAGTCCTGTGCCGCCAATATCCACGGCGAGTGTAACCAGCGGTTTCGCGTTGTTCATCGCACCTGCGCTTCTGGCCTGTCGCTTCTGCCTGCGAGACGCAACAGTGTATCGCGGACAGGCGAATAGCCGTTGAATACCTTATCGTCACCGTCCCTGGGTCACAATAGGCAGAGATGGCGCGCCTTGAAAGTCCGCCCATGAATGTCAGACCATGAATACCCTCGCGTGAAAACCAGACTGGACAAACTGCTGGTGGAGCGCGGCCTCGTCCCCACCCGCGAACGCGCCCAGGCCCTCATCCTCGCTGGCCGCGTTCTCGTCAGCGAGCAGAAGCAGGACAAGCCTGGCGCCTCCATCCCCGGCGATGCTGCCATCCGCCTTCTCGGTGCTGACCTGCGCTACGTCAGCCGTGGCGGCCTCAAGCTTGAAGCCGCTCTCGCCCACTGGCACATCGATCTCCGCGACTGTTTCTGCCTTGACGTCGGCGCTTCCACCGGCGGATTCACCGACTGCATGCTCCAGCACGGCGCCACGCGCGTCCTCGCCATCGACACCGGCTACGGCCAGATCGCCCAAACTCTGCGCGACGATCCGCGCGTCACCCTCATGGAACGCACCAACGCCCGCCTTCTCTCCACCGGCGACCTGGCTCCAGGAATCTCCTTCCTCGCCGTCGATGTCTCCTTCATCTCGGCCACCCTCGTCCTTCCCCCGGTTCTTCAGGCAATTCTCGGGCCGGCCGTTCCAGGACTCGAGGCCGTCATTCTCATCAAGCCCCAGTTCGAAGCCGGCCGCGAGCGCGTCGGCAAAGGCGGCATCGTGCGCGATCCCGCCGCGCATCAGTTCGCCATCGATCGCGTTCGTGCCTGCGTCGAACAAGCCGGCGGCACGCAAATTGAAGTCATCGACTCGCCCATCACCGGCGCTGAAGGCAATCGCGAATTCCTCCTCCACGCCCTTTGGCCCTGACTCAGACCTTTCCGCTCGCTGTGATAGCCTGCGCTCCATGCGGACCCTCCTTCTGCTCGTGGC
>JBAVUB010000062.1:0-3980 GCA_049696575.1 Acidobacteriaceae bacterium
GAAGAACCTGCCGGCGTGGGCGCTGGCGCTGAGCGCAGCCAGCGCGGTTCTGGTATTTGTGGCAAGCGTAGCGCTGCTGCACCTGAACAACGGCCGGCTGCAGGCCATGCTGGCGGAGAAGATGCCAGTGCGGGCGGTGGACGTGGTGAAAGAGCGCCACTACACCGGGCCGCTGTTCAACGATTACGACTGGGGCGGGTTCCTGATCTGGAATCTGCGCGAGCCGGTGAGCATGGACGGGCGCGCGGCGCTCTATGGGGATAAGGCGATCGACCGATCGCGGGAAACGTGGAGCGGCGGAGCGAAATGGGCCGCGGATCCGGATCTGCAGTCGGCCGGGGTGGTGATCGCTCCGGATGGAGCGGCGCTGACGCAGCTGCTGCGCACGGACGCACGCTTCGAGCTGACGTATGAGGACAAAGTGGCGGCGGTGTTCGTCGCCCGCAAGGATTTGAAGAACGGGGAAAACAGCGTTGCTGCGCTGAACCCAGGCGGCAGCGGAGTGAGTTCTGAGAGGCAGCTGCCATGAACGAATACGCAAAGGAGACCGCAGTGCAGAAAGACAGGAAGATTGCAGAGCTCCGAGGGAAGGGGCCGGCGCAAGAGGCGCGGCGGAGACCAGCGGTGTCCGCGAGGCTACGCGATCTGGCGATCGGCGACGAAAGTGGATCGGCGCTCGCGGAGATGGCCTTTGTGGTGGTACCGCTGATGGTGCTGATGATCACAGGAATGGTGTTCTTCGGTATCGCGCTCAACAACGATCTGGCGCTCAACAACGCGGTGCAGGCGGGGGCAGAGCAGCTGGCTCTGCTGCGCGGGAACGTCGCCGATCCCTGCGCGTCGACGGTGACGGATGTGCAAAGCGCGGCGCCGGGACTGACCGCCAGCAGCCTTCGGTACACGGTTACGCTGGGCGGGACGTCGTATACGAGCTCCGGGACCACAGCCCCTTCGTGTGCCGGCGTGACCATGACCACCGGAGAAGTCGCGGTGCTTACGGTGACCTATCCGGTGACCGTCAGCGTTTTTGCCATGGGTTCTCATACTTACACGATGACCGCTACGACCACGGAACTGATTCAGTAGCGGGGCAGGAGAAGGGCAATGAATCTGCGAAGGAAAAAACTCTCGAATCTGATCCGCGATGAACGCGGGCAGGCGCTGCCGTGGCTGGCGGTGATGCTGACGGTGATCATGGGGATCGCCGGATTCGTGATCGATCTGGGCCACGCCATGGTGTGCGAGCGGCAATTGCAGTCGTCGAGTAATGCGGCGGCGATGGCCGCGGCGCTGCAACTGCCGAATTCGACGTATTCCAATGTGGCACATGCCTACGGCTCCGAAACCGGAGATGCCAACGCATCCGCGAACCTTCCCGGCGTAACCATGACGGTGAGCGCCTACTGCTCGACGACGGTCAAGGGCTGGGGTGTCGAGTGCCTGACTCCCAGCAACGACAACGCCGTGGTGGTGACGCAGAGTTCGCTGATCGCGACGACTTTTGCCCGTGTGATCGGCATCAACAGCGTACGTATCTCCGCGACTGCGACGGCGGCCGCGCATGGCGCGCCGAGAGCCCCGTTCAACGTGGCCCTCGTGGTGGACACGACGCAGTCGATGACGAATGCGGATAGCGGGCTGAACTGCACCGGGACTCGGGTTTACTGCGCGCTCCAGGGTATTCAGGATCTGCTGGCGGATTTCTCGCCTTGCTATACCGGTCTGAGCAGCTGCACCGGTCAGCCAGCGGTGGACGAGGTGTCTCTCTTCACGTTTCCTGCGACGTCGACCCCGTCGTATGACACCAGCTGCCCGCACAGCGGAAGTTTCACGGTCAGCCCTTACCCGGATGCGACGAACACCGGTACCCCAACGTTGATTTCTAATTACGAGATTCTGCCGCTGTCGAACAATTTCCGGACTTCAGACGGAACCACGACGCTCAACGGCAGCTCGAACCTGGTAGTCGCGTCGGGGGCCACCAGCAGCAACTGCGGAATGGCGGCCAAGGGCGGCGTAGGCACGTATTATGCGGGCGCCATCAATGCCGCGCAGCAATATCTGTCGGAGAATACCCGGACCGGTGCGGATAACGTGATGATCATCCTCAGCGACGGCGACGCTTCGGGTTCGGTAACCGTGAACGGGCAGTCGGGCAGCGTCGGCTGGGCCACCAGCAACGCTAGCAAGTATCTGAATTCGAACGGAAGCTATCCTTCGTACAAAAACATGTGCCAGCAGGGAATCGCGGAGGCAGCGGCAGCCAAAGCCGCGGGCACGAAGATCTACGTGGTGGCCTATGGCGCTGCAAACACTTCGTCGGGCTATTGCAAGACGGACAGTCCGGGGCAGAATCCCTGTACGGTTCTGCAGACCATGTCGAGCGGGTCGACGGAGTATTTCTTTGCCGATGGCTCGAGCATCTCGAACGGCTGCACGGCGCCCACCGGAGGGCAATCCAGTTTCACGAGTCTCACGCAGATTTTTTCGGCCATCGCAGGCGATCTGACGGTTGGGCGGCTGATTCCGAACGGAACCAGTTGAGGGGAAGGCACTCTTCGGCAACGGTCGCTTCCGGAACAACGAAAGAGCGCCGAATTTCGGGACCCGACGGACCCCGTATCTAACTGAACAAGCTACGGCGTTACTGACGGAAATTTGCTACCACGAAGTAGTCATTGTGCCGAAAAATGGCTGCACTAATCTGTACTTAACGGCTTCCCGGCTGCAATTTGCACTGAAAAGGCATGCAGAAGGCGTGCACCGTGGGAGCTGCCAGACGTACCTGCACGGCGTTTCCGCACAGGTTTGATTTTTGAGGTGGGTAGAGCAGCGATGACGATGGGTAACGCAATCCGGAGCGCATTTGGGCTCGTCAATTCACACGTAATTCCTCGCCTGGCCTGTCCAGGCGGGCTGGCGGCTCGATTCGGACGCTTGCGTCGCGGCGATGCCGGCTCGACCGTGGCCGAGACGGCTCTCGTGCTTCCCGTGCTGCTGGTTGTGCTGACGGGAATCTTCTCCTTCGGAATCATCCTCAACCAGTATCTGGTGCTCACCAACGCAGTGAATGGTGGAGCGCGAGGTTTTTCAGCCAGCGCGCCGGGAACCGATGGGGGCGTATCGATCGAGGACAGCGGCGACCCCTGCAAGTACGCGGCGACCACGATTCAAAATTCGGCGACGAACCTCACCGCCTCCAATCTGAGCTACACCATCACCTACACGGTGGCCAAGACCTCAGCGGCGACCAAGTACACCGGAACCGGCTCTTCCAGTCCCTCATGCTCTGGCCTGGCCATGAGTCAGGGCGACTCGGTGGAGATACAGGCGGTGTATCCGGTGACTCCGGTCATGTTTGGGTGGACGAGCAAGTCGTTTTCATTAACGGCACAAAGCACCGAACTGGTGCAATGAGCGGTCCGCTATTGGGTCGCGAGATCGCGTGAGATTAGGCAGTAAATGAGGCCGGGACACCGGTCCGGGGGACGGAAAGGCAAGGCTATGCGGAAAGCCAGAACAGATGGGGGACAAAACCAGGAAACGCGATCGGCAGAGAAGGCCTGCGGGCGCCGGCGCAGCCATTCAATCACACGCCTGATGCTTGACGACGAGAGCGGCCAGGTGATCCCGTGGATTGCGGTGATGTTGTTCGGGGTTCTCGCGACGGCGGCCCTGGTGGTTGACCTCGGCCACGCCATGGTCATCCAGCGCGAGCTGCAGGCATCTGCCGATGCGGCGGCGCTGGCTGCCGCGGAGTCGTTTTCCGGAACCAGCACAAAGTATTCGACGGTCGGGGCAAGCTACAGCGCCGGCTCGGGCGATGAGAATGCTTACACCGGCGTCAGCGTCGGTACGCCCACCGTGACCCCCCTGTGCCTGACAACGGTGTCCGGCTGGGGCATTCCCTGCACAACATCGAGTGGCTCCGTGACCGTACCGAATGCGGTATCCGTGACCGAAACTGCAACCGTTCCCAC
>JBAVUB010000063.1:0-5210 GCA_049696575.1 Acidobacteriaceae bacterium
CGCCACGCCGGTGCGATTCCGAACAGCAGCGCCGCCGCCAGTCCCGCCAGCGCCGTAAAGCCCAGCACCGTTCCGTCAATGTGAATCTCATCCAGCCGCGGCAAATTTGTCGGGGCCAGCGCCCGCAGCTCGCGAATGCCCGCCCACGCCAGCCCCAGGCCTGCCGCCGTGCCCAGAATCGCCAGCAGACACGCCTCGGTGAACAGGGGAAGAATCAAACGCCACCGGTTCGCTCCCAGCGCAGCCCGCACCGCAAATTCCTGTTCGCGCAACGAAGCACGCACCAGCAGCAGATTCGCCACATTCGCGCATGCAATCAGCAACAGGAAAATCACCGACCCCATCAGCGCCAGAATCGCCGGCCTCGCTTCCGCCACCAGATGCTGCTGCATCGCCTGCGTGGTGATGGCATACCCGACTGACGCAGCCATCGGAATCGTCCGCCGGCTCTCCGCGGCCACCGCATCGGCCCCGCTCTGCGCCTGCGCGAGCGTCACCCCATCCTTCAGCCTCGCCACCGGCGCAATGCCAAAGTCGTTACGGTTCGCGGCATCGTAGTCCAGGCGATTGGCGATCCACAGGTCCGGCACGCCATCAATGTCGTCCTCGGGAGGAAAATACAGCCGGAACCCCGGGGCCAAAACTCCCACGACCACCGACTGCGGTCCGCCGGTCGCATTCCCCAGGGTGTGTCCGATGATGCCCGGATCACCGCCGTACCGCCGCCGAAAGTACTCGTAGCTCAGGATCGACATCAGCGGCAGCGGAGGAGGCGCGGCCGCTCCTGTCTGCCCCGCCTGCCCGGGCTGCGGCTGAGGCGCCTGGGGAATGCCGTCACTCTGGTTGAAGTCGCGCCCGTACAGGATTTTCGCGCCCATCAGCTGGAAGAAATTCGTCGTTACCTGGGCGAGCACGATCTGCTCCGGTGTCCCGTCGGCTCGCTGCGCGAGAATCGGGAAGGAGAAAACTCCGGCCATATCGCTGAACTGCCCGCGCGTGCCGTTCTTCAGGTCGAGGTAGTCCGCATTCGAAAAGGGCAGCCCGTGGACGTTGCGCTTGCGCAGATCCATCCCCGCCACCACCAACTGCCCCGGATCCTTGTACGGCAGCGGCCGCAACAACACCGCGTTCGTAACGCTGAAGATCGCCGTGCTCGCGCCCACTCCCAGCGCGATCGTTACCACGGCAATAATCGTAAAGGCAGGATTCTTCGCGAGAATGCGGCCTGCCAGCAGCACGGTCTTCAGCATGATCACCTCGTTCCCGGTACGCGTCCGGCGCGGCGAGCGGTCCGCCAGGAATCTCAGTCGGTCTTTGCAGCCTGGGAATAGGAGAGCTGTGGCCCCACATGCCAGGCCAGCAGATCCTGCGCACCATTATGACCTGGCAAACAGCAAAAAGGGAGCAGCCATGCGCCGCTCCCGACCTTCTGCCGTTCCTACTCCCTATTCCCTATTGCCTGCCCTATCACCAGCGTCCCCACGCCCGGCTGATGTAATCCGTCATGGTCATCGTGATGAGCACAATAAACGTGAAGAACCCCGCCGCTACCGTCAGCTTGGTCAGCTGCGAGCTGTACTTCACATGCATGAAGAACAGAACCACCAGCGTCATTTTCAGGCAGGCAATCGCCAGCGCCACCACCGCGTTGAACACCCCCAGATCGATGTATGACACCGCCGCTGTTGTCCCTGTCAGGATCAGCAGGCACGTTCCGATGATCAGGTAGACCTTTGGGCTGACGATGTGTTCTTCGTGATGCGTCGGCTCCGACGGCCCCGGCATATGCAGATGATGGTGATGTTGCTCTTCCATGCTTAACTCAGCTCCCTGTGACCTGCTCCCTGTAACCTGTTACCTGTTCCCCGTAACCTGACTTCACTGATGTCGACTGATCAGATATAAAAGCGGGAATAAGAAGATCCACACAATGTCGACAAAATGCCAATACAACCCGAAATTCTCAATGGGCGCTACATGACCTTCGACGTACTTTCCGCCGTAAGCCTGGATCAGCAGAATCGTCAGCAGCGAAACCCCAATCACCATGTGCAGCGCGTGCATCCCCGTCATCGCGAAGTACAGCGAAAAGTACACCTGCGTCTTCTCCGCCATATCGAGCGGAAGTTTGTCGTCCGGATAGTCTTTGGTTCCGTGCATGAAACCCTGGGGACTGAAGTTCAGCCCCGGCACGTGGTGTTCTACCCATTCGTCATGCCACTCATACGCCTTCACGCACAAAAAGCCGCATCCCAGAATGATCGTCGCAATCATCCAGCCCATCAGCGCCTTGCGCATCCGCGTCTCGGAAGCATGAACGGCCATCGCCATCGTGAAGCTGGAGATGATCAGCAGGGTCGTATTCAGCGTGCCCGCCCAGATATGCAGCGTGTGGCTCCCCGCCACGAATGCCGGATAATACCAGTTGCGAAAGATCAGATAGGCGCAGAACAGGCCGCCGAAGAACATGATTTCCGTCAGCAGGAAGAGCCACATGCCAAACGTGGCGGCCTCGCGCTGCTGCGGCACATTCTCGAAGTGATGGCGCAGAAACGGCGGATGCTCGTGCTCGACGTGGACCGTCTCGGCCGTTTGAGCGGCAACTGTGTGGCTATCCAACGGTAGGTACCTCGCTCCCCTTTTTGCTTTCCAGCCACTCGTAGTCGTAAGCCTCGTGCGTCACGATCGGCGTCTCGGCGAAATTCTCCGTCAGCGGTGGCGACTGTATCTGCCACTCCAGGCCAGTCGCCTGCCATGGGTTCGCTCCCGCGATCTTCCCATATTTCAGCGACCAGGTCAGATACAGCAGCGGCAACAAATACCCCACGCCCAGCACGCTGGCGCCGGCGCTCGAAAACACGTTCAGCACCTGAAACTCCGGCGGATACGCCGCGTACCGCCGCGGCATTCCCAGATAGCCAAGGATGAACTGCGGGAAGAAAGTCAGCACGAATCCCACGAACGTGATCACCGCCGCTAGCTTCGATACCCCTTCCGGATACATCCGCCCCGTGATCTTCGGCCACCAGAAATGCACGCCCGACAGATAGGCCATCAGCATGCCCCCCACCATCACAAAGTGGAAGTGCGCCACGATGAAGTAGGTCTCGGTCAGGTGGATATCCATACCCATCGACCCGAGAAAGACGCCCGTTAGTCCACCGATGGTAAACAGGCCAATAAATCCGAACGCATATAACATCGGCGTCTCAAATGTGATGGACCCCTTGTACAGCGTCGCCGACCAGTTGAAGATCTTAATCGCCGAAGGCACAGCCACCAGCATCGTCAGCAGCGAAAATACCAGCGCCGAGTAGTTCGAGATGCCCATCACGAACATGTGGTGCGCCCAGACAAAAAACCCGAACACCGCAATCGCCACCGACGAAAACGCGACCGCCGTATATCCAAAGACGCGCTTACGCGAAAACGTGCTGATCACTTCCGAGATCACGCCCATTCCCGGCAAAATCATGATGTAAACCGCTGGGTGCGAGTAGAACCAGAACAAATGCTGGAAGAGCAGCGGATCCCCGCCCTTGGTCGGATCGAATACCCCGATCCCGATCGTGCGCTCCAGAATGACGAGCACCAGCGTGATAGCCAGAACCGGCGTCCCCAGCACCATCAGGATCGACGCCGCGTAGTGCGACCACACAAACAGGGGCAGACGGAACCATGTCATCCCCGGCGCGCGCATCCGGTGAATCGTCACAATGAAATTCAGCCCCGTAAAGATCGAGCTGAATCCCGCGATAAACACCGCTATTCCCGCCGAGATTACATGCGTGTTCAGATAATGCGTGCTGAGTGGGGTGGTAAACGTCCATCCCGTATCCACGCCACCGGACACCAGTACGCAGAGCATCATCGTGCCGGCCGCCACATACAAGTACCAGCTCAGCAGATTGATCTTTGGGAATGCCAGGTCCTTCGCGCCCACCATGATCGGTATGCAGAAGTTCCCGATCGTCGCCGGCACCGATGGCACCAGGAACAGAAAAACCATGATGATGCCGTGCGCCGTAAACACCTTGTTGTAAGTGTCCGCGGCCAGCAGATCGCTCGGCGGCGTCAGCAGCTCGAGACGAATCAGCCCCGCCATCGCCCCACCAATGAAGAAGAAAAACGTGATCGAGATGAAATACAGCATCGCGATCCGCTTGTGGTCGCCCGTCAGCAGCCAGCTCTTCAGTCCGTACTCTTTGTTGAGATACGAAACCTTTGGCAGCCTGGCCGTCGCCTGGTCCGGCAATGTGAGGATTGTGCTCATGGCTTCACCGCTCCTGGCGCAAGCGCCGGGGCCGAGGTCCCTGGCGGCGTTGCGCCTGTCTGGATCGACTGTGCTGCGCTGTTGTCGATTGTCTGCTCGATCCGGTATTGCGAATTGAGTTGCCGCATGTATTCCACCAGGTCAATCAGGCCCTCTTCGCTCACCTGCCCCTGGTAAGTTGGCATGATTGGCGCGTAGCCCGCTACCTCATGCATAGTGGGGTTCAGGATCGTGTCCCGCAAAAACGCATCGTCGACCGTTACAAAAGACCCGTTCTTCAGCTGGAGATGCGATCCGTAGATGTTAGCCAGGTTCGGACCGTGCGCATTCGGCCCGCTGTTATGGCAGGAGTTGCATCCCAGGCTCGCAAAGAGCCGCTCCCCGTTCTGCGCCAGCGAATTACCGCTTGTCGCCGCCGCCGCCCACGCCTCGTAATCCTCCGGCGTCATTGCCACTACCTCGCCGATCATCTGCGAGTGCAGCGTCCCGCAGTACTGCGTGCAGAAGAGGTGATAGGTCCCGACCTGTGTCGCCTCAAACCACTCCGTGTTGTACCGCCCGGGAATCGCCTCGCGCTTCACCCGAAAGGCCGGAATGGAAAAACTATGAAACACGTCCTGCGAAATCAGCGTAATCTGGATCGGCCGGTTGATAGGAATGTGCAGCGCGTTAATCTCATGCTGACCGCCCGGATGCTCCACCTTCCACATCCACTGCTTGCCCACTACATAAATGTTCATCGCGTTGGTCGGCGGGCTGTAAATTCTGAAGTACAGCAACGCTCCCCAAACGAAACAGATCATGAACAGGATCAGCGGAATGATCGTCCAGGTCGCCTCCAGCAGCGTCGATCCCTCAATCGGCGTGGCGATCGGGTTGGCTTCCTTCCTGTACCGGATGGAGAATGTCACCACCAGAAAAGCGACGGCTCCCAGAC